>JAZUEG010000097.1:0-4106 GCA_045640025.1 Bacteroidales bacterium | reverse complement strand
ACCTCGGCATTCTCAAACCGTCCCATTGCTCATCCGTCCTTCATACGTACTCTCGGGCGCCGCAATGGCCGTCGTTAGCAACAAGACCGAGCTCGAGCACTTCCTGAAGCTCGCCGCCACAGTAAGCAAGCAGTACCCAGTGGTAGTTACCCAGTTCATAGAGAAGGCCAAGGAGGTGGATTTCGACGCCGTGGCTCAAAACGGCGAGCTGGTGATCTACGCTATATCTGAGCATCAGGAATTTGCGGGCGTTCACTCTGGCGACGCCACAATGCTCTTCCCTCCTCAGAAACTCTACGTGGAGACCGTACGACGCATCAAGCACGTGGCCAAGACTCTTGCAAAACAGCTCGAGATCTCGGGACCTTTCAATATGCAGTTCCTTGCCAAGGACAACGACATCAAGGTTATCGAGCTCAACCTCCGTGCATCACGCTCGTTCCCATTCGTATCAAAGGTCCTGAAGACCAACTTTATAGAATACGCCACCGACATTATGCTCGGCATCAAGGTTACACCTCCAAGCAAGACCCTCTTCGACCTCGAGTACGTGGGCATCAAGGCTCCACAGTTCTCGTTCTCACGTCTTGCCAAGGCCGACCCTGTTCTTGGCGTAGAAATGGCCTCAACAGGTGAGGTAGGCTGTCTCGGCGAGAACTATTACGAGGCTATCCTGAAGTCTATGATATCGGTAGGCTACAAGATTCCTGAGAAGAACATCCTGATATCATCGGGTCCAACAAAGGACAAGCTCGCACTTTTGGAGCCAATCAAGTTGCTGAAACAGAAGGGCTACAACATCTACTGCACCCGTGGAACATCATCGTTCCTCCTGGAGCACGGTGTCGAGACCTCCATCCTCAACTGGCCCGACGACGACCGCAAGCCAAACATCGCCGACTACATCAAGGAGCACAAGATCGACCTGGTGATCAACATCCCCAAGAACCTCTCGAAGACCGAGCTCGACAAGGATTACACCATCCGCCGTATGGCCATCGACTTCAACATTCCGCTCCTCACCAACGCCCGCCTCGCCGGCGCATTCTGCACCGCCTTCTGCAAGTACTCAATCGATGATTTGCAGATAAAGGCTTGGAATGAGTACTAGGGAATTTGAGAATTAGATAGATATGAAAAACTCCACGTTTCGAGAGAAGCGTGGAGTTTTTTTGTAACTGTTGGTGCTGATAGTAAAAAAGAGTTATAGTCTTTCTATGAATTCCTTTGAATATTTAGTTGCTTTACAAATACTATCAACATTACTATTTTTGTACTTCAACTTTATTGCAATTATTACCGCCTTTGGTAAATCTGTTGATTCCGCAATTACATCGTTAGGCTCACCAGATTCTACTAAACTTTTTGCAATTTCTAATTCTTCCTTATTGTTGTTAAGTATCTTCTTCTCTACATCAGTTAATCCAGAAGAAACTTCATTTGTCTTAGCAACAACAGGAGTTGTCTCTATTTCTTTTCCCTTTTTTGGAATACTTATTTCTGGATATTTATTAAATTTCACTTCTTCTACATTGTATTTCCGTTTCTTTTCGGCAAAAGAAGAATTCGGAACATTGTAATATCCATTTAGTGCTCTTTGTTTAAAATATATCTCGTTTGGGGAATCCACACAGCCTTGTTCAATCAAATAATTGTACAAGTTTGCCGACTTTTCATCTGACATAACTGTTTCACCAACAAAACAGATCAATTTCAACAAATTAACATCAATGTTCGCTTTTTCGATGATTTTGTCAACATTGCGGTTTACAAAAATCTCAAGAGCAGTTGTTGTTGTTTGATATCTATATTCGGAACTATTTATTTTCCTTTTGTATATATACTCAGCAACAGTTTCTCTATTTGCATCAATTAGTATTTCGTTGTTAGCCAATAATTCTATAAAGTCAATCATATTGTCTCTATCAAAGTATGACAAAAACTTAACCCTTGATGAATTATCCATCAAATATTGCTCTATTGATTTTGTATTTTTGTTCATAACAGAATTATAGAAATTTATTCTGTAAGAAACAAACTCATCATCAAACTTGAATTTGCTGTTACAATAAAAATTGACAATAGCCTTCTTGTCATTGATGATTTTCTCATAACATTTACAGAGCGATTCAAGTGGTTTATCTTCCTTGTTGACCTTTGTGCTTTTTTGTAAATGTGTCATATAATCAGCAAAATTAGCCTTCAACTTCTTAATATCAGATATACCACATTTCCTGAAATAGTTATCATCTTTAGAATTGTAAAAGTCTTTGGTTGCAAATTCGATTTTTTTTGCAATCTTAAAAAGAGTCTCTTCATACTTTATTGCATTAGAGTATTTGTAATTTTCGCCAAAAAGCATATCAATAAAGCACAATGCCAAAGAAATATTGCTATAGTATTTATTGGGTAAAACAGTATCCTTTAAAGAATTCAATATATTGATATTGAATTCTTTATTGCACATAATGCGATGATTCTTATCGTCTCTAAGAGCAAAGAAAAGAGTCCAATCATCTTCTATGTTGAATATTTTTGTTGCTATATCTTTGGTGATATTATCTCCAAACATCTCTATGTCACCTTCGTTCACCTTTTCCTCTACCCAAACATTAAAAAACTCGGGAGAGAAATCATCTGTCAAAACACAATGCTCTAAAAAAGCTTTCTTGTCACAATTGTATAAACGAGGATACTTGTTCTCGGAGTTATAGTCATAATTTACCGCACTAACGAAGTCTTTCTTCATTAGCAATGTAAAAACTATATCCTTAGAGTCATTGTTCAGTTTATAGCGACTTGATACGTATGTTTCCAAAATAACATCATAGTCTTCCAATGCATAACTCCATTTTACAATTTCATTGTGGTTTTTGCTTTGAATCGCCAATTGTAACTTGGAGTCATAATATTGTTCATTATTAATATCATTGAGTTTTTCAAACAATTTGATTGCGTTTTCGTATTGCTCTTGTCTATAATATAATTTGACAATAGATTTGTCCAAAAACTTAAAGCCTTTGTTTGATAATTTTTCCAAGAAACGCAAAACTTCTGCATTTTGGATATAATCATCCAATGCCTCTTTTCCAATTTTACTAATAATAGCAACCCAAGTATCATCATTAGCAGATACTAAATTCATTATCTCATCATTACAAAATGAAATAAAACTTATTAGAGGCAACTTTCCTAAACAATACTCAGCAATAGGAATTAGGTATGCTGAATAATTGTTTTCTCCTTCGATTATCTTTGACCAACAATTATTATTGTTGGCGAACCAATACGATTTTTCTGCCTCTTTAAATTCACCTTCCTTCCGAAACAAATTACCAGAATGTTCATAGTTACCATTATAACGTTCTGCAAATGCTTCACATTCTTTTACACGTTTTGTATTTTTCGCAATAGCGAAATACCCTTTAGCCCTATTCATTAAGGTATAGTTACCCTTGAATTTTGCGTTAGTAAACAATCTTTCTGCAATTGCCGAAAAATTAGATCTCTTTCTAATTTCTGCATTAATATTATTTTCAGAATTGCTTGAAGATATTTCACTATCAGTAATTTCTACAATTCCTCCAACCTTAAAATTCCATTTGGAACCAGACTCAATAACATTTGCTATGAATTTATTATCAACCAAATGACACCAAAAGCGATTAAGATTTTCCTCTGTATCAAATATATAAAGAATCTCACGGGCACGAGAAATCGCAATATACAATTTTGTTATAAAATGTGTACATTGATAAATTTCTGAAGAATTCATTTCTTCTCCAGTAAAAATTTTGGCAAATGATTTAGGCATTTTGTTTGCAAACTTATAGAGGATAACAGAGTTAAACTCCAGTCCCTTTGCAGACTGAGCTGTATATATCTTTTCCTTATAAGTTTCCTTCTTTTTCAACAATTCATATTCATCCAATGAATTATTATCAGCCACTATATTAAATTCACCGTCTTCACCAATAATAATACATTCAATTTCATCCAAAGAAGACTCAACACTCTTTAAATTATTATCGTTAATTTTCACAAAACCTGGAATAGGATTATCCTGAACATTCCATTCTTCTTGTGGATATAACGCCTCATCCGAC
>JAZUEG010000096.1:0-2054 GCA_045640025.1 Bacteroidales bacterium | reverse complement strand
GAAACAGCAAACCTCTGCGCCGTAATGGCATCGGAGCTTGGTCTCACCAACTACGTGAAGGCAGCCAAGAGAGCAGGTCTGCTCCACGACATCGGCAAGGTGCCTGATGAGGAGCCAGAGCTTCCACACGCTATCGTGGGTATGAAGCTTGCCGAGAAATACAAGGAAAAACCGGATATCTGCAACGCCATCGGCGCTCACCACGAGGAGATAGAGATGACAACACTCATCGCCCCAATCGTTCAGGTATGCGACGCTATATCAGGCGCACGTCCAGGTGCACGCCGTGAGATTGCCGAGAGCTACATCAAGCGTCTCAAGTCATTGGAGGAGCTCGCACTCTCCTACCCTGGCGTTCTCAAGACTTACGCTATTCAGGCCGGTAGAGAGCTCCGCGTTATCGTGGGCGCCGACAAGGTTACCGATCAGGAGACTGAAACATTATCAGCTGAAATAGCCCGCAAGATTCAGACCGAGATGACTTATCCAGGTCAGATAAAGATTACGGTAATCCGCGAGACCCGCGCCGTAAACTTCGCTAAGTAAACACTTCAATCTGAATACACCAAAAATCGCACAGACTATTTCTCTGTGCGATTTTTTTGTTATAATCCATAAACCCAATTACATAAAAATGAAAAGAATTCTTAGAAAAGTTGCCATGCTGATGGGCGTGGCAGTAATGCTGGCATCGTGTGGAGGCAACACCGTAAAGGAGCAGGCACAGGAACAGACACCAGCTGAAAACGGCTTCAAGATCAAGAGAGGCACCAATGTAAGTCACTGGCTATCGCAGAGCACAGAGCGTGGCGAGGAGCGCCGTATCCACATCCAGGAGGACGACTTCTACCGTCTGGATTCACTCGGATTCGACCACGTGCGTCTCCCAATCGACGAGGAGCAGTTGTGGGACGAGCAGGGCAACAAGATTCCCGAGGCTTGGGACCTCATGAACAACGCTCTCGACTGGGCAAGGAAATACAACCTGCGCACCATCGTGGATCTCCACATCATCCGTGCTCACTACTTCAACGCCGTGAACGAGGGCGCAAACAACACACTCTTCACCGATTCCACAGCACAGCAGGGACTCATCAATCTCTGGTATCAGCTCTCCGACTTCCTGAAGGACCGCAACGTTGACTGGGTGGCATACGAGTTTATGAACGAGCCAGTGGCCGAGGAGCACGAGCAGTGGAATCAGCTCGTTGCCAAGGTTCACAAGGCACTCCGCGAGCGTGAGCCAAACCGCACTCTCGTAATCGGTAGCAACCGTTGGCAGGGTTACGAGACTTTCAAGTATCTGAAAGTTCCAGAGGGCGACAAGAATATCATCCTCTCGTTCCACTATTACAATCCAATGATCCTCACCCACTATGGTGCATGGTGGACTCCTACCCACCCATACAAAGGCAAGGTGAGCTACCCTGGCAAACTTATCTCAGCCGAGGACTTCGCAGCCGCTCCCGACAGCATAAAGCCTCTCATCGAGCAGTACACAACTACAGAGTGGAACCGTGAGATGATTCACGAGCAGATGAAGGACGCTATCTCCTGCGCCGAGAAATACGGCCTCCAGCTCTTCTGCGGTGAATGGGGCGTTTTCGAGCCAGTGGACCGCGATCTGGCCTACGCCTGGACAAAGGATATGCTCTCTGTTTTCGATGAGTTCAACGTGGCCTGGACCACATGGTGCTACGACGCCGACTTCGGTTTCTGGGATCAGAAGAAGCACGACTTCAAGGACAAGAAACTTGCTGAACTGCTTACCGAGGGCGCAAAGAAGTAAGTGACAGAACTTGAAAATATAATACCCCAAAACAGCACTAAGGCAAATGATTGCTTTTGTGCTGTTTTTTTAGGATTGTTGGGGATTATAAACAAAAGAATTTATATATTCAATAAATTTGAGTGAAATATTTGAAATTTACAAAACAAATTTTTACATTTGTACCTAAAATTATCACGATTACTTTATTATGGTAAATATGGAAAATTTAGGTAAAATATCATACTATCTTAAAACTTGTATTGGAATTGAAATGTCAGATTTT
>JAZUEG010000095.1:0-17220 GCA_045640025.1 Bacteroidales bacterium | reverse complement strand
TTTCATAGTCAATATGTTAGGCGCAATAGCCGCATATTCATTGTTTCCTAAGAAACCTGAGATCAGACTTGAGAAGCAACCTTATTCAAACCACGGTCAGCTTTGTTTGTTTTAACTTAGAATTCGTCGAACTCACGTTAATTATGAAGAATTTGCTTAAAGATTGGGGATTGTCGGCGTCGCTTACTTTCCTGATGTACGAGATGTTTTGGGGATTCGGGATGTCGGATGTCGAGGAGTGTCAGTTCTCCTGGGGCGAGATCGGCTTCGATTTCCTCTATTGCACCATTTTCGCCCTTACGAGTATCATCATCACCAAGTTGCTCAGCAAGGTGGAGTTTTTCAGGCGGTTGACGGTTGCAAGTCAGTCGTTGTTCTGCGTTACCGTGTTGGTGCTCAATATGTTGGTGGCCGTCGGGTTCGAGAAAATATACAACTTTATATTGCCTGCCCCCGACAGCGTGCTTTTCTGGATGAGCGTGTATATGTTCTGTTTTATCTCAACATTGCTCACTCTTGTCCACACTACATTCCATTATTGCAAAATGGCTATCAATCAGCGCGATAAGATGTCGGTTTTGCAGAAGAAGAACCTGAAGCGTCAGTTGGATCCGCATTTTGTTTTCAACAGTCTGAGCGCCCTTGCCGAGTTGACCCGTCAGAATCCCGAACAGGCCGAGCGTTATGTGATAAAACTGTCGAAGGTTTACCGCTACATTCTCTCGCATATCGAGCAAGACTATGCCTCGCTTGCCGAATCTCTCAGATTCATAAGCGATTACGTATCTCTTCAGGAAATCAGGCTTTCGGGCAAGGTGAATCTTGTGGTGGAGGATTTCGAGGTGTCTGATACTGACTTTATCCTCCCGATGAGCCTGCAGTTGCTGGTGGAAAACGCTATCAAGCACAATCCTCCTGATACTGGTGAAGTGTTGGCAATCAGGATTTTGCGTATCGGCGATTGGGTTGTGGTGTCTAACTCCACAAATAATTATGTATCCGCTGAATCGTTTGGCCTCGGTCTCGATAGTATCAGGGAGCAATGCCGTCTTGAGGGAATCCCCGAGCCAATCGTAAAACCCCTCAACGGAATGTTTGTGGTGGAGATTCCGATAATTAAAAGGTGATTTTTTAAAGAGTTTTATTACATAAATTACCATAAATTGACACGAATTTTTCATTAATTACTTTGAGAGAGAAATTTTGTGAACAATTTATGTTAATTCGTGATAATTTATGTTTTTGATGATAAAAAATGAAGAAAGTTTTAATCATAGAAGACGAGAGGCTGAGTGCCGACAGGTTGAGGCGTTTGCTCAGCGATATAGATGATACTCTGGAAGTTGAAGGGCCGTTGGAGACCGTGGAGGCTGTTGTAAGAACCCTGAAAAACCACAACGACTACCAACTGATTTTCTCGGATATCAGGCTCAGGGACGGACTGGTTTTCGAGGCCTTCCGCGAGGTAATGCCAAAATGTATGGTGATTTTTACAACCGCCTACGACGAGTATGCCCTTACCGCATTCAGAAACAATGGTATAGGTTACCTACTGAAACCTATTGACATAGACGAACTTAGCGACGCTATCAAAAAGGTGGGAATGTTGGAATCCGAATCCTAGACAATCGACAAATTATCATCACGAAAAAGGCGCGACGCATTAAGCGCGAGGAATATTACGGATCGTCGCACACCACGGCGGGCAACAACCGCTGGGGACAGGACCTCTCGTTTGGCCTCGTTAACGGCAACTGGACCCTCGACGCAAGCCTAATGGGCGAATACGAATACACCGCCCACAATCCAATCAATAATTCGATAAGTCATCTGGGAATCAATAAGTTCGACGAGAAATCCGATATGGATTCGCGCTCAAGTATGCCATTCTCTATGGGCGAGGTAAGCATTGGCTATCAGATAGATACAGTATCAGCCGTGCATTTGGCAATGTCGGGCTCGTATATGGGATTCAGCGACAAGGGAACCTCAAATTTCCAATATCTTGGTCAGAAATACGGCGACAAAGGCCTCGCCCTCAGCGCGCTCTCTGATACGCGTTTCAAAATGGGTTCCTTCGACGGAAGCATTGATTATCAGAGGTTTTTCGGTGAGGACAGCGACGGCTCTATGACATTCACGTATCAGTATTCCACCGCTCCCGTCACCAACAAAATCCTCTACCGTTACCTCGGTGATTCCAAGGTTCAGGATTATGGTTTTGCTGATATCGACATTCTTCAAAAGGAACGTAGCGACAATCATAACTTATTGGGAGACTTTGTGTTGCCTATGTCGGAATGGCTGAAACTCAACTCTGGATTCAAGTACACTCAGGAGAAGGGCCGTGGAGAATCATTTACTCAGACACGCAACCTCGGCGCGCTCTACGCTGAGGCCGAACTTGAGAAAGCCTGGTTCAGTTCCAAAATCGGTCTCCGTCGCGAGCAAACCTGGCAGGATTCCAAATATAACAATGAGAGCGGAAAAGATTTCAAAACCCACGGCGGAGTGTTTGCGCCCTCGGTGGTTATTACCTTCTCACTCTCTGAGAGTCAGAAACTTGGAGCCTCCTACAATGTAAGAATCCGCCGTCCCGAAATCAACGAACTCGACCCATTCCAATCAAGTACGGATCCATTCACGGTGTCGTACGGAAATCCCAACCTCGATTTGGAACGCACTCACAATCTGTCGGTTGACTATATCCTGAACACCAACCGTGTGCAGATGAACCTAACTCTGAGCCACTCGATAGCCAACGACGGAATTATGCAGTATTCGTTCAAGAAAGACGGCATTGTAAACACCACTTACGGCAATATCGTCCGTAGCCGTCGCACCGCATTGAATACCTACCTGAGCGCGAGCCTTACAGCCAAGACACGCTTGTTCCTGAATTCTCAGGCCTCGTATATCGATTTGAGGAGCAAGGAGTTGAGCGCCACCAATTCAGGATGGAATTTCAACAGCAACCTCTCGCTCCAACAGACCTTGCCCGCCAAGTTCAAGTTGACAACCTCGCTTGAATATATGAGCAAGGAGCACACGCTTCAGGGCTGGCAGACAGGAATGTCGTTGCTCACTGGATCGTTCTCCAAGTCGATTTGCGACGACCGCTGGAACTTCGCGCTCTCTGCCACCACAGGTCTCGGTCACGGCGGAGATATCGTATGGCGTTCATACACAGAGACCTCGGATTTCGTCTCCGACTACAATTACATATTCCCCTCGCAGTCGATAACCCTCGGCGTCACCTACACCTTTGGCGGAATGCGCAAGGAAAAACCTGAAATGCCAGAGATTCAAGGAGGCGGAATCAGAAGGAGAAGGTAGGCGGAGGTGATCGAACACAGATGACACGGATTGGGCGGATTTGCGCAGATTTTTTTTTAGTTTTTTGCCGAAAAATTTCTATTTTTGTAGAAATTTATAAGTAATACTAATGGCGAAAAATAGAATGGTTCCTTCCGAACCGGAGGTCAGGTCGATAATAGAAAATCTGTATGCTCAATCCTTCCATAGGGACGGTATTGAACATAGGGAGCCAATAGCCTCAGTGGATGATAAATTTGTTGAGGCTTTGTGTTTGTTGGGCGTTGAGATCAATACAGATTATGTCCATTCTATTTCTGATACTCAGATTGGACACGCTGTTGACAACCATTCCTCTGAATCCGAGGAGGCAAAACTAAATCAAATTCCAATTTCTAAGGACGATTTGTTGCTTATCCCTTTTGTTATTAAGGATTATGACAAGGTGGAAGTTAGCCCCAATAAAAATAAACGAGGTCTTACA
The DNA here is from genome assembly GCA_045640025.1 of Bacteroidales bacterium. Taxonomy (GTDB): domain Bacteria; phylum Bacteroidota; class Bacteroidia; order Bacteroidales; family UBA3824; genus UBA3824. The sequence goes on along the minus strand of JAZUEG010000095.1, from coordinate 13,421 downwards.
ACGATTATTCTCACTAAACAAATTGATGATTGCGTGATTTATTATTTGGAGGAGGTTAGAGTCAGACGAAAGTCTCTTGCTATGGTCACTTTATATAAAAAGAATGTTACGGCGGATTATTCAGCGAACTGACTATCCGATACGTCCGAAACGGCTCCGTACTTATCTTTGTTGCAAAAATATATTCTTTAATTCTTTTTTCCAAATTTTTTATTAACTATCTTTGCATTATCAATTAATACCGAAAAACTATGATTAAAAACTTGATTCTTGATTTTGGAAAGGTGTTGGTGGATTATGACTTCAACGCCTTCTTTTGTAATTATATTCCTGATACTCAGCGTTGTGAGGCTGTTATCGGCATTATCAACAATCCCACCGTGCAGAACGCTATGGATTACGAGAACATTCCCGTGGCGGAATTCATCGATAATCTGGTATCAGCAAATCCCGAATACGAGGCCGAGATCAGGTACTTCGACGAGCACTATCCCGAAATCGTTACAAGCGAGATGGCTGGAATGAGCGAACTCCTGAAATGCTACAAGGACGCCGGCTACAAACTCTACGGCCTCAGCAACTGGTGCAGTAAGGTTTACAAGACAATGGCTCAGTTCCCGATTTTCAAATTGCTCGACGGATATGTCGTTTCATCCGAGGAACACCAAATAAAGCCCAATCCCGAGATATACAACATTCTCTTTCAGCGCTTTAACCTAAAGCCCGAGGAATGTGTATTCGCCGACGACAAGGCCGAGAATATCCTTGCAGGCGAGAAACTCGGAATGCCTGGAATCGTATTCACCACGGCGCTCGACTACGCCGAAAAGTTGGAATCCATAATAAAGAAGTCCTTATGAATCAAGAGCCTACAGATACACGTGAGCGCAGTATAATGCGGATAACGCTTTGGGGAGCGGTGGGCAACTGTGTGCTTACACTCTGCAAGGTGGTGGCGGGCATTGTGGGCAATTCGTCGGCGATGGTGGCTGATGGCGTTCACTCGCTATCCGACCTCATCAGCGATTTCATAGTGGTGGTTTTCGTGAGGATTTCGGCAAAGGGTCAGGACAAGGAACACGACTATGGCCACGGCAAGTTTGAGACATTGGCCACTCTGATAGTCAGTATATTACTCTTGATTGTTGGCGTCAGGCTCCTGATGAGCGGAGTGGATTCCATTCAACGCTTCCTTGGAGGCGAGGAATTGGCCGTGCCTTCAATGATTGCTTTATATATGGCGCTCTTGTCGATTGTGGCAAAAGAGATTATGTATCAGGCCACGGCAAGAGTTGGACGCAAGGTTGGCAGTCAGGCCGTGATAGCAAACGCCTGGCACCATAGAACCGACGCGATATCGTCGGTGGGGTCGCTTGTTGGCATTGCGGGTGCGATTTTCCTCGGCGACAGGTGGGTGGTTCTCGACCCCGTAGCGGGCTGTATAATAAGCGTTTTCATATTCATAGTCGCCTTCAAGATGGGCTACACCGCGGTCAGCGAACTTATGGAAGCCTCTCTTCCCGACAGCGAGGAACAGGAGATTGTGGATCTGATATCGTCGGTTGACGGTATCCGCGACGTCCACAACCTGAAAACCCGTCGCAACGGCAAGAGCGTTATCATTGACGTTCACATAGTTGTGGACCCATTCATCAAGGTAATCGAGGCCCACGAGATGACCGTAAAAGCCGAGGAATTGCTCTTCAAGCGCTTCGGCAAAGAGAGTCAGATATTTATGCACGTGGAGCCGTCGGAGGAGGCGAGGTGAAGGGCTGATGTTGGAAAAGTGTCAATTTTTGCCCTAATTGTGTTGGAAAAGTGTAATTTTTTGCCAAAAACGTGTTGGAAAAGTGTCAATTTTCGCCCCAATTGTGTTGGAAAAGTGTAAGAATTTTGTAATTTTGCCCCAATAATTATAAATCTGGGACTATGATAAACCGCAAGAATGAGGATTTTATGAGGAATTTTTTCCTCAATGATAATAGGGCGCTGTTGGTGACTGGTGCTCGTCAAACAGGAAAGACTTTTTCTATAAGACGCGTTGGAAAACAGTGCTTTAGCAATTTTGTGGAAATCAACTTTTTTGAATTCCGTGAGGCCGTTGAACTTTTTCGCAATTTTACTAATGCGGATAATCTGTTGATGAGACTCTCTGCAATTACCAAAACAGAACTTGTGCCTGGCAAAACTTTGATATTTTTTGACGAGGTTCAGGAGTGTCCCGAAATTGTTACGTGTATCAAGTTTTTGGTTGATGAGGGCAGTTATAAATATGTGTTGAGCGGTTCGTTGCTTGGTGTTGAACTCAAGGACGTTAAAAGCATTCCTGTGGGTTATATGAAAGTTCTTGATATGTATCCTCTTGATTTGGAAGAGTTTGCCAATGCTTTGGGTGTTGGCGAGAGAATTTTTTCTCATCTCCGTGAATGTTTCAACAAGCAACAGCCCGTAGATGATTTTATCCATAAGCGTATGTTGGATTTAGTGCAGTTGTACCTTGTTGTGGGAGGAATGCCTGCCGTTGTCAAGAAGTATATAGAGACTAACAATCTGCGTAAAGTGTTTGATCTTCAGAATGATATTGTTCGTCTTTATCGAATGGATATCGGAAAATACGATCCTACACGCAAACTCAGCATAGAGGAGATTTTCAATCTTATTCCTTCGGAGTTGAATGCCAAGAACAAGCGTTTTATTCTTAAGGAATTGAATGAGAAAAGCCGTTTTGCCAAATATGAGAATAGTTTCTTGTGGCTTACAAATGCTGGTGTGGCAATACCAACCTACAGTATCGAGGAGCCTGCATTGCCTTTGTTGCTAAGCAAACAACGAAATCTTTTCAAACTGTTTTTGAACGATGTAGGTTTGCTTGCCTCGATGTATGCAGGAGATATTCAGACCCAAATCCTGAGTAATAATTCCGATATCAATTTTGGAAGTGTTTACGAAAATCTTGTGGCTCAGGAATTAACGGCTCACGGTTTTTCTGGCGATGGGCACAACCTGTATTATTTCAACAGCAAGAAACAAGGCGAGTTGGATTTCGTTTTGGAAGTGGATGGCAAAGTAGTACCTATAGAAGTAAAATCAGGTAAGGATTTCCGCCGTCATAATGCTCTTACAAACGTTTTGACTTCTACCGAATACACAATTGATTCTGCCATTGTATTTTGTAATGGCAATCTTGAGGCGGTTGGAAAGGTGCTGTATCTGCCTATTTATATGCTGATGTTTTTCCAAAAGAAGAAATCTCGCGATGTTACTTTTAAATTCGATTTAACAGGATTGAATTAATCTCTTTCATAGATTTCTTTTTGTGGATACTTGTTTAGTTGTTAAATTGGGGCATATTACCAACAATTAAAACCCATTTTCTATGAAAGCATTATTTATAGGTGGTACGGGTACTATCAGTACTGCCATTACCAAACGGCTCTCGCAAATGCCTGAGTGGGAGGTGTTTCTCGTTAACAGAGGAAATCGGAATGATGAACTTCCTGCCAACGTTAAAACCATAATCGCGGATATCAACGATGAGGCGCTCGTTAGCGAAAAGATAAAAGACCTCGATTTCGACGTGGTGTGCGATTTCATCGGGTTTGTGCCAGAGCAATTGCAGAGGGATTACAGGCTTTTCCGCGGAAAGACACGGCAGTTTATGTATATCAGTTCCGCCTCCGCATATCAGAAACCTCTTGCAAATCATCATATTACGGAATCCACTCCGCTATGCAATCCCTATTGGGAATACTCCCGAAACAAGATTGCCTGCGAGGAATATCTCACCAAACTTTACCGTGAGGAGGGCTTCCCGATTACCATAATCCGTCCGAGCCATACCTATTGCGAGCGCAGTATTCCCCTCGGAGTCCACGGCAAAAACGGCAGTTATCAGGTGCTGAAGCGTATGATGGACGGCAAGCCCGTAATCATCCACGGCGACGGCACAACTCTCTGGACTGTAACGCATAACAGCGATTTCGCCAAGGCTTTTGTGGGTCTTATGGGCAACGTCCACGCTATCGGCGAAACCTTCCATATCACGAGCGACGAGTCTCTCACTTGGAATCAGATTTATCAGACTCTGGCTCAGATACTTAACGTGGAGTTTAAGCCATATTACGTGTCGTCGCAGTTTTTGGCTGATACAAGCGATTTCGATTTTCTCGGAAGTCTCGTGGGCGACAAGGCCAACACCGTAATCTTCGACAACAGCAAGGTGAAGCGCGCCGTTCCCGATTTCCAATGCACCACCCGCTTCGATCAGGGCGCCCGAAAGTGCGTTGAGTATATCCTCTCGCACAAGGATTGTCAGTTAGCTGACCCTGAGTTTGACGCCTGGTGCGACAAGGTAATCTCCGCCCTCGAAACCGCTAAAAAACAGATATTTAGATAATTATAAGTTGACACGAATTATCAAAAATTACTTTCCATACGAAATAATTTATGACTAAATTTATGTTAATTCGTGATAATTTATGTTTGTTCAAAAACATTAAATTATGAGAAAAATTTTTACTATCCTTCTGATGCTGATGGTTTTCAGCGCAAGCGCTCAATATCAGCGCGTTAATGATATTCCTTATTCCGACTGCAATGACAAGTATGCGCAGGAGCGTTGCAAACTCGATGTCTATTATCCAACTGATACCGCTGGTGTGCCCGTTGTGGTTTGGTTTCACGGAGGCGGTATCGAGGCTGGCAACAAGCATATCGATCCTGAACTCCAAAACTCTGGTCTTGTGGTGGTTGCGGTTAATTACCGATTCGTGAACAAGACCTCTATCGACGAGGTGCTCGACGATGTTGCGCAGTCGGTGGCCTGGACTTTCAAGCATTGCAAGGAGTACGGAGGCGACCCCAAGAAGATTTTCCTCGCAGGACATTCCGCTGGCGGATACCTCCTCGATATCGTGGGCCTCGACAAGTCTTATCTCGCGAAATATGGTGTTGACGCCGACGAGATTTGTGCTCTCGTGCCTTTCAGCGGTCAGGTGGTTACACATTACAACGTCCGTAAGAAACAGGGACTCAATCCTTTGCAGATTACTCTCGATAAGTATGCGCCACTCACGCTCATCCGCCCCGACGCTCCGCCTATCGTGATTATCTCTGGCGACCGCGAACTGGAACTCTACGGCCGTTACGAGGAGCAGGCTTACTTCTACCGTATGCTGAAACTCGTTGGCCACAAGGATGTTACGCTCTACGAACTTCAGGGATTCGACCACGGCGCAATGTACCGTCCCGCGTATCATATCCTGAAGGAGCATATCAAGAGGCTGACGAAGTAATTAATTAAGAATTAAGAATTAAGAGGCGCTTCTTCGGTAGTAAGACACGAATTATCAAAAATTACCATAAATTATTCATAAATTTTTTCTAAAAATAATTTCTGGTAAATTCGTGGTAATTTTTGGTGATTTATGTTCTTTTAAAAACAAAGCCGAAAGCGATGTAAATGTTTATGAAAGAGACTTTTATACGAGTTTTGATTTTGATAGTGGGACTGATAATTGCCCACTTTGGTGTTACGCTGTTTCTGTTGGCTGACCTTGGATCTGATCCCTTCAATGTGATGATTCAGGGCCTCAGCAAACAGTTGCAGTCATTGTTCGGATATGGTTGGATAACTCACGGAAACACACATATTTCGGTAAGTGTCCTGATTATAATTGTGTTGCTTTTTGTAGACAGAAGTTACATAAAGATTGGAACCGTGATTTGTATGTTTTTGGGAGGCCCGATAATAGATTTCTTCTCGATGATTCTCGATTCGGTAATCAACAATCAGAGCGCAATGTTTATCCGTCTGATTGGCAATGCCTTGGGCTGTCTGATACTTGCTTTCGGTATGACGATAGTGATAAAATCCAATGCGGGCACAGGTCCAAACGACCTTGTAGGCGTTGTAATCAGCGACAAGACCCACAAGAAATTCTCTATCGTGAGGATGATTGTTGACGGCTTCTTCCTTCTCTGCGGATTCCTCCTCGGAGGCGCGGTAGGAGTAGGCACGCTGATATGCCTTTTCCTCGTGGGCCCCGTTGCTGGTTTCTTCTTACCGAAAAGCGAGATGATTGTGAAGAAGGTGATAGGGAAGGAGTGAGGTTCTCCTTAGAAATCATAAAAAAAGGTTGCCTCATTTTGAGACAACCTTTTTTTTATAATGTAATGTAAGATAAAACGTATGTGTTAGAAACTGAAACCTACGGTTGCAAAAATTGATTGGTCTTTGTACATTTTAGGAGCAACATAATATTGATAGTCTACTTCCGCAGGAATGTCAGTGATTTTTGACCACAATCTATTGAAGCTAAATTCTGCACCAACCCCGAAATACATTTTCTTGTATTCCAGTCCAATGTTTAGACCGTTGCCTATGAGGCCTCTATTATTAGAGAGCCAGTTTCTTTCGTCATTGCCCCATACGCTTTCCTTGAAGTAACTTTGGTCGTATTTTCCCCACAAGCCCCAGGAGAAATACAGGCAGTAACCCAAGTCAAATTTCCAGTTTTCTGAGATTTGCTTCTTGAAAACCAAATTCAGAGGCAGTTCTGCGAAGTTCAAGTTGCAGGTGCGGTCGTATTGGTCGAATTTGAAACCCTTGTTGGCAAAATTCAAACCAGGCTCAAAATACAGTTTTTCAGAGATTTGGAAACTTTTTGTAATTCCTATTTTGTAACCGCATTTCATACTTATTACTCTGTTTTCTAAAGTCGACCCGAGTAGACTTGCCTTGATCGAGATATTCGATTGTGAATAGCCCAAGTTCGCAATGCCACAGACAATAAGTAATAATAATAATAACTTTTTCTTCATCTTATTAGTACTTTTATAGTTCGTAATTCCAATCTGCGCAGTATTGTTTTTTCGTTTGCAAAGGTATGAAAGAATTCTTATAAAAAGTGTTATTTTATATATTTTATTGTTAATTATATCTATAAATATGTTGCTCAAGTTGTCTCTAAGTGTTGTCTAAGATTCTGTTATTGGATGAGTTATGATATTTTCGCTAACAACTATCTCTTTATAATAAGAGGTGCTTATCAACGCATAACGATATATCATCAAAAAGGCGTGGATGTTTGGTCTGATGTTGGTATTTTTGTGCAGTAACTTTTTAAAATTCAATACTATGCCAACATTCACTATGCCTGCGCTCCGATATGCGGAAAACGCTTTGGAGCCTTTTATCAGCAAGGAGACTATAAGTTTCCATTACGGCAAGCATTTGCAGGCTTATGTCAACAATCTCAACAACTTTGTGAAGGACAGTGGGTTTGCAGATTCCACGCTTGAGGAAATCGCCAAACGGTCGCAGGGCGCTATCGCCAACAATGCGGGTCAGGTACTCAACCACACCTTATATTTTGAGCAGTTTGCCCCCAAGCCTTCAATCAATCGTCCTTCGGGAGCGTTGGCTGAGGCTGTCGTAAAGAGTTTTGGCAGTTTCAGCGAGTTGAAATCCAAGATGAGCGCCTCAGCCATTACGCTTTTCGGAAGCGGTTGGACCTGGCTCTGCGCCGACGGTTACGGCAACCTCAGTATTCATCAAATGCTCAATGCTGATACTCCTATCCGCCACGGACTCAAGCCGTTGCTTACGTTCGATGTTTGGGAACACGCCTATTACCTCGACTATCAGAACCGCCGTCCTGACTACCTGAACGCCCTCTGGAATATCATCGACTGGGAATTTGTATCCAAGAGATTCTAATGGAGTTTCAATTTGCTTTCTGTCATTAATTGGCCGACTCAGTTTTTGTTGGGTCGGCTTTTTTTGTGTTTCTATAATTTTTAGTAATTTTGCCAATGAAATAAATTGAGTTCGACAAATTAGAGACTTTTTCGAAGTCAAAGATTTGAAGAGGTCGCTTCGCTCGAAATCCAACAAAAATCTTTTTTCAAAATCCTTTGATTGTTATGCCCGAAATTTTGGGCTAAAATCTTTCAAAAATTTTCGGCCTCCACGAGACCTGTCCCGTTAGGGACAAAAATTTTTTTTTTATTTTTGCCCAATATTTCGGGCTAAGTAAAAGTGAATGATTCTAAAATGATTTTTGAATGATTTCGAGTGAAGCGACCATACAAAATTGGATTTTATTTCGTCGAAATCACGTTAAAATAAAAATTATTATTATGTCAAAAACTGATATTTCCCGTTTCCTGAAAGCACAGGACGGCAAGTTCGATAATTATCAGACGGCTCTTGCTGAGATTCGTAATGGTCGCAAGGAGAGTCACTGGATTTGGTATATATTCCCACAGATCAAGGGTTTGGGATTCAGCGAGATGAGTCAGTATTTCGGGATTGCTGATATTGCTGAGGCTAAGGCCTATCTCCAAAATCCAATTCTTAAAGACCGTCTTTATGAGATAACTAATTCCTTGCTTCTCCATTCTGGAAAATCTCCTGAGGCTATTCTTGGCGGTATCGACGCAATGAAGGTGAAGTCGTCTATGACATTATTCGACGTCGTGTCGCCAAATGATGTTTTTGCTGAGGTGCTGGAGGCTTTTTATAAGGGAGAGCGTTGTAAGAAAACTCTGGAACTGTTGGGAAAATAAAAAATATCGCTCCAAATGCCATAAGTGGGGTTTGAAAGGCAGTTTTGGCATTTGGAGAGCAGAATTTTATATTTTGGTTTACAAATTCGGAGAAAAATGTACTAATCTCCGAAAATTTTTCGGAGATTAATTATCTAATCTCCGAAAAATGTATTTACTTTGTCTCAAAATTTTTTGAGAAATGTATCTTCATAGCAGACCTAACTGGTGGAATTTTAAATATGACGAATCGGCTGTGCTCAGCGAATTGGGTAGTGTGAGGCTAAAGCAGGGTGAGTTGATTGGCAAGATGGGCGCTCTGGGTTTTGATGTAAGGACCGAGGCGTATGTGAATACTTTGTCGCTCGAGATCCTGAAATCGTCTGAGATTGAGGGCGAAAAGATTAATGCTCAGCAACTTCGCTCGTCTATTGCACGCCGTCTCGGTATCGACATTGCTGGCAGTGTGCCCTCTGAGCGATATGTGGACGGAGTGGTGGAGATGCATTTGGACGCTACTCATAATTTTGACAAGCCTCTTACTGAGGACAGGCTTTTGGGCTGGCACAATGTTCTTTTCCCGACTGGCAGAAGCGGTCTGTATGCTATTGAGGTTGGAAAATACAGGTCGCGCGAGATGCAGGTGGTATCTGGTCCAATGGGCAGAGAGACTGTTCATTACGAGGCTCCAAGACCTGAAGAAGTGAAGTTTCTGATGGATGTTTTTCTTCACTGGATCAACTCTGGAATTATAATAGATGCTGTTCTCAAGGCTGGAATCGCTCATCTCTGGTTTGTTACCATTCATCCTTTCGACGATGGCAATGGGCGTATTGCGCGCGCTATTACAGATATGATGCTTTCGAGATCCGAGAATTCATCACTGCGGTTTTATAGTGTCTCAAACGAGATAAATGCCAATAAGAAAGATTATTACAGGATTTTGGAAGATACACAGGAGAGCGGTGGCGATATTACCGAATGGCTTTTGTGGTTTGTAAGGACCCTGGGCAAGGCGATAGAAAATTCCGACGTGTTGCTGAGGTCTATTTTGCAGAAATCGGAATTCTGGAAACGTGTTTCAGCCTTCCGTCTCAATGACCGTCAGATAAAAATAATAAATATGCTGTTTGATAATTTTGACGGAAAACTCACCTCGTCGAAATATGCCAAAATCTGCAAATGTTCGCAGGATACGGCTTATAATGATATCAAGGCTCTGATAGCCAACAATATACTTGTCCAATCAGCCGAACGTGGTCGCAGTGCCAATTATCTGCTGAATGTCTGAATTTTTAATAATTTGATTTTGAGATGATTACCCTAAAACCCAATCAGGGAATTCCTATGCCGTTGATGTGGATGTTAGCGGTGATAGCGGGAGTGTCGGTGGCTAATCTCTATTATTGTCAGCCACTGCTGAATATGATTCGTGAGGACCTGATACTCACCGAGTTTCAGGTGAACCTTGTGCCTGTGCTCACTCAGATTGGCTATGCCTTGGGATTGTTGCTGATAATCCCTCTCGGCGACTTGTACAACAGGAGGAAGACGGTGCTTGTAAGTTGCTGTGCCTCGGTGGTTTCGCTATTGATGATTTTCCTGTCTCAGAATGTCTGGGTGTTGCTGACGGCCTCGTTTGTAACGGGATTCTGCTCGGTGACGCCTCAGGTTTTCATTCCCTTTGCGTCGCTGTATTCCAAGCCCGAGTTCAAGGAGCGGAAGGTCGGGATGATTCTCACGGGTCTGCTGATTGGAATTCTCGGATCGAGGGTTTTGAGCGGATACGTGGGTCATCTTTGGGGCTGGCGCACGATGTACGTGATTGCCTCGGCGATGATTGCGGTATCAGCCCTCTTTGTTTACCGCTGGTTTCCGAGCGTGGAGCCCACATACACTGGCCGTTTCTCGTCTCTTATGCTCAGTATCAGGCGTTTGGCGGTGGATAATCCCAAATCTATTGTCTATTCCATACGGTCGGCGTTCGCGTTCGGATCGTTTCTCGGAATGTGGGGCTGTCTGGCTTTCAGGATGAAGGAGGCCCCGTATTTTGTTGGTAGCGACGTGGTTGGACTCCTTGGATTCTGCGGAATGGCGGGTGCGCTCACGGCCTCAAATGTCGGCAGGTTTATTCCCCGTTTCGGTATTGAGAAAATCAACGCTCTCGGTCTGATACTTCACGCCCTTGCCTGGGTGATAATGGCAATTTTCGACAATCATTATTGGGGTCTGATACTCGGTATCGTCCTGATTGACATAGGTATGCAGTGTATCCAACTCAGCAACCAAAGCGCCACGATGAAACTCTGTCCCGAGGCCTCGTCGAGGATGAACACGATTTATATGGTCACGTATTTCATTGGCGGAAGCCTCGGCACATTCCTCGCCGGGAGCCTTTGGAGCGTTTTCGGCTGGCTTGGCACTGCGCTGGCTGGTGGAATTATGATTGCCGGGGCAGTGGGTGTGACGGTAGTGGGGAAGGGGAGGCTAAGGAAGTGATAGTGCTCTGTAAACGCAAATAAAGTTTCTGTTATATGCAAATTTTGGGGATAAAAGAAAGTATATTTGCGGTTAAGGGTTTGGGAAATCGGTAAGTGCAATTACCTTTTTTCGGTGAAAATCGGTAAGTGGAATTACCGATTTATGATGAAAATCGTTAAGTGTAGTTACCGATTTGAGGTAATTTTCTTGCAAAAAGTTGCGTTTTCTCATTGAAAATCCTTGCAAAAAGTTGTAATTCTCTATTGTAAATGCTTGCAAAAAGTTGTATATTTGCCCTTGAAATACTTGCAAAAAGTTGCAAAATTACTTCGTTTAACCCTGCAAAAAGTTGTAATATGCTGAAAAGAAAGATTGTTGATATTCTTGATAAGTGGTATGAATCAGGTCATTATAAGGCGCCTTTGCTTTATGGAGCACGTCAGGTAGGAAAAACTACTGCTGTACGAATGTTCGCTAAAAATCATTATCAACATTTTGTTGAGATTAATTTTGTGAAAAATCCTGTAGCGCGTCAGGCTTTTGATGGCAATTTGACTACTCAAGAAATTGTAACAAACCTTTCCGCAATGGGATTTGGCCCTTTTGTGAAGGGAAAAACTCTGGTTTTCTTTGATGAGATTCAGGAATGTCCTAATGCGAGAACCGCGATCAAGTTTCTTGTTGAGGAAAATGTTTTTGATTTCATAGAGTCAGGCTCGTTGTTGGGTATCAACTATAAGTCAGTCCCTTCTTATCCTGTTGGTTACGAGGAGCGCTATGATGTATATCCGATGGATTTTGAGGAATTCTTGTGGGCCAAGGGGATTCAAGACTATGTTGTTGATTTGGTGAAGGAATGTTTCGATACCCTGAAGCCTGTTCCTGAAGTGGTTCATCAGCAAATTTTTAAGGCTTATCGTGAGTATTTGGTTGTGGGCGGTATGCCTGAGGTGGTTCAGACCTTTGTTTCTAATCCCGATTTCTCGCGAACCGTTTCCGCTCAGAATTCGATTATGTCAACATATAGGGCTGATATCACAAATTACGCTGGAAGTCAGGCTTCTCTTGTGAAACGTGTTTTCGACGCTATGCCTTCCGCTTTGGGCAAGGCTGACAAGCGTTTTGTCTTGTCAAGTCTTGAGAAGGGTGCGTCGCTCCGAAAGTATGAAGATCCTACTCAATGGCTGATAGATTCAGGTTTGGCCTATTATTCTTTCAATACTTCGGCTTTTGAGTTGCCATTCGAGGCCACCGAAAACCGCAAACTTTACAAACTTTATATGGTGGATACGGGATTGCTGTGTTCTCAACTGCTGAAGAATATGCAGTTTAATGTCTTGAATGGTGAAATCGATATCAATGAGGGTGCTCTTACGGAAAATTTTGTGGCCTGCGCCTTGTCGGCTAATCATCATAGTCTTCACTATTATGACAAGAAAAGCCGTCAGGAACTCGATTTCATAATTCCCGACAATGGTAAAATTACAGTTATAGAAGTGAAGTCAGGCGATCAATATAAGAAACACGCTTCTTTGAATTCCGCAATAGAGAACTTCGAGTTCCGTATCAACAAGGCTATTGTGTTCGGAAAATGCAATGTTGAGGTAGGAGAGGAGGTGCTGTATTTGCCTTTGTATATGGCAGGGCTGGTGTGAGGGGGGGGGGGATTGGAATCTAAATTCTATTTTCTTAATTCTTTTTGTTTAGTTGTGCTTATTTCTATTATAAACCTTAAACACAAGTTATGTATTTCAACGATAACTTGTGTCAAAGGTCTTTTTTTTATAGATTATTTTCTTCTATTACCTTTCTCATTAGTTCTATCGATCTTTGTATATTAGTTGGATCCCCATATTTTTTATTATGCTTTGTTTTAGTTTTATTAATATCGTCATTTTTAACTTCTGGGTGATCTATGAAATTTCTAACACAGTATGGTAATGTCCTTTCGTTGAGTTCTTCGTTTCCATTGCTCGCGTCGAACCATTTTTCTTCTTTGTCTAATGGGGATATTATTATTTGGCCTGTAGTCGAATGTCCACATTCTCCTTTTAAATATTTGTCGGTCTCTTTTACACCCATTTGGTTTTGTATATGTCCAAATAGTTCTTGATGGTATTCGACTGAAAATTCTTCGAATGCAATGTAATTCATTTCGCTGACGGATAGATGGTTTAATCGTTGTTTTTGTGGTTCTTTTATTATTAATTTGTCATTGTTTTTCTCTAATAATTTTATTCTCTTTTTTATTATGTTTTCTTGTTCTTCTGTTTCTCCTGATGATTTTTCACAAATGGTTTTGGCAACCATTGGAGAATGAGAAGTGATGATAATCTGGTTGGTTAATGATACTTTTTTTAGAATATCAATTAAATTTTTCTGCTGTGATG
>JAZUEG010000094.1:0-5606 GCA_045640025.1 Bacteroidales bacterium | reverse complement strand
CAGTATTTTACGCCACGTCCTTTGATATCGGCCATTGTGGAATGTGTGAACCCTCAGGTGGGTGAGACCGTGATAGACCCAGCCTGTGGAACCGCCGGATTCCTTCTGGAGGCCTTCAGATACATGAAGAAACAGGCCGGAAAAGACGGTGCAAAAATCGATAAACTTAAGGCAAGCACCTTGAAGGGCTACGACAACACCGCACTTGTGGTAACTCTGGCCTCCATGAACTGTTTCCTCCACGGAATAACAGCCGCCCAGACCATCATCTGCGACGACTCGTTGCTTCAAAAGCCTGAGACCGTTTACGATATCGTGCTTGCAAATCCTCCATTTGGCGCACGTGCCGCCGGATCGGTTGGAATCCAGAGGGACGATTTCATTGTGACGACATCCAACAACCAGCTCAACTTTCTGCAACACATAATGGTAATATTGGCAAGAAACGGCCGTGCCGGTGTCGTCCTCCCCGACAATGTGCTCTTTGAGGCATCGGGCAAGAAGATAAGGAAATCCTTATTAGAGGAATTCAACCTCCACACCATCCTGAGGCTGCCTACGGGAATATTCTACGCCCAGGGCGTGAAGGCAAACGTGCTTTTCTTCGACAAGGGCGGAAAGACTTCTGACGTCTGGGTTTATGATTACCGAACTGGAATCAAGCACTCCCTGGCCAACAACAAATTAGAGCGCCGTCACCTCGACGACTTTGTGGACTGCTACCGCGACCGCAAGGAGACCGAGAGATTCCGCAAATTCTCCGCCGCCGACATCCTCCAGAAAGACGACATCTCCCTCGACCTGAAATGGCTGAAGGAGGAATCCGAGCAGGACGTCGACATATCAATAAAAGAGCTCTTGGCCAACATCACGGAAAAATCGAAACGCTACTCCGAGGTAAGCGAAGAATTGAGCAAGATACTGGAAGGGGTGGAATAAGGAAAAAAGATTATATCGTTTCGATATACTTCTGAGCATCAAAATCAAAGGTACCGTTGCCAAAGCTTTTCAATTTTCTTTTGATAGCTTTGGTGTCGGTGTCTCTAATGTTTGGAGCTCGTACCTTTGTGAGCACAGCTCTTGCATTGATTTGCGAGACCTTAACTCCGGCCTTGTTTATGATATTATCTATGGTGCTGATTAATTGCAAGATAGGCTCTTCAAGATCGGCGCCTTTCAATTCTACCAAATATAGGATATCGTCATCTTTCAGATAAACTCCCCAATCACATTTCTTGAAGTCTGTGCTGTTGGATATTCCGTTATCTATCCTGTATTTCATCAGATATTTGCCTGACTTGTTCTGAATCCTATATTCTGGAACAATCTTCTGATTTTTGGCTTTCTTCTGATTCTCCTCCTTGCAGACAAGATCCCTGAGTTTTCCCTCGTTAGGAATATATGATTTATCGGAATAAACTTCGTTGAATTTTGCCATCGTTAGTCCTCCAGATCAAAAAGTTGGTCGTATTCCTCATTCAGTTTTCTTGAAACCTCGTCGATGCGCTCTGCCTTTATCTGCCTGAATTCAGGATCCATTATACTCTCAACAGAACCGTTGGCTACAAAATAAGCTCCTACCTTATCTGGATTCATCCAGCTGTCCTTGCTTACAATCTTAGAAACCTCAGCTTCCTTTTTCTGACCCAACTGATGAGCATAAATCAGATTGTTGGCACTTGTAAGAATATAAGGGCTGTGAGTGGTAACAATGATATTGTTGCCGGGAATGTTGGAGAAAATCGACATAATCTCAACCATTACCCTCTGAGCCTCAGGGAAAAGATGCGCCTCAGGCTCCTCTACAATCAAAGTAGTTGGCTGATTGTTGAATATGGCAACCATTATCATCTGAATAATCCAAACAGACTCCTGCTGACCGGAAGACGAATAAGTTAAATCCACCTTCTTCTCTCCGTCAAAATATATCATAGGGCGGTTGTCGTATTTCAATTCGCCTTTAATTATTCTCTTGGAAAGTTCCTCAATCTTATACAAAGCCTCCTCGTTGATAGTTTCGCCTTCAGCAAGAGTGGCTTTCTTCTTGGCAATCAGTTTCTTCAAAGGCTCATTGAAATTGTTTCTGTGCCAATGAACCATATCAATAAAAGGAACAATTGATTTGTCAAGATTGTTCACATCATACGAATTATTCAATAAATAAGTCATCAAACTGCGGTTTGCAGGAATGTAAACTACACGAGATTTCAGTTTAAACAACTCAATAGGTGTGGAAAGAGTAGGTAAATACAATTGAGAATCCTCGTCAAATTTTGATTCTAAATGTATACAATTTTCATTTGGGAAATACCATTTAATTTGATACTCAGAATCATAAATAATATTACCAAAAACATCTTGATTTTTAGGATTCAATTTCGTCATAAAATAATACACCAGCTTAGCCACGGTACTCTTACCGCTGGCTTGAGGGCCTATGAGAAACATTTTCTCATTAATCTCGAGGTCGAGGTCTTTTATTGGACCAAAATTCTTGACAACTAATCTTCCTAACATGATGCTTGATAATATATTTCTGCAAAGATAGTGAATTATTTTCCTCTATCAAAAAAAATTATTACCTTTGCAATAAACAAAACAAAGTATTTACCCGGTGCCTGGAAGGCACTACTATTAATAACCGATTGCGCCGAAGACCGCAGGTCTGGCGCTGTCGGAAAAAGAACACCATCATGGCAAAATACAAGAACTTCGCCGAACTCAAGATAAATGATTTCAGGGCCATCAAGAGCGCTGATATCAACCTCAATGGCATTACCGTGGTCTCCGGAATCAACGGCTGCGGTAAGACAACTATTTTGGAGTTTGCGAAAGAACATTGTAAGGATTCTGTAATTTCCATCAATCCTGATGCCATATCTGAGTTAATTGAAACTTACAAAGACAAAACTCCTGCGTGTTCAAAATCATTGGTTGAAATTAATGCTTTTATCGAAAGCAGGGATTTACTAAATGGCAAAGTATATTTGGATGAAGCCAAGAATGATTTTGTTTACACAAACCAACATTATTCAATTGTTTTGAATGATGCCTCTTGGAACATAAAGATATTTTCTCTGTTCTATATTTTATTGAATAAAGGATATCTCAATGATAAAGTACTACTTATAATCGAAGAACCGGAAACTCATTTGCATCCTCAGTTGATGGTGGAATACGCCAAACTTATTGTAATGCTTAATGCGGAGTTGGGTGTCAAGTTTCTTATCTCAAGTCATAATCCTGATATTGTTAGCTCGATAAAATATATTTCGGTAGTAGAAGGAGTCTTGGATTCGGTTAATTTTTACCTTGCGGAAAAGGAGAATGAGGATGATTCTCAATACACCTACAAGGACTGCGGTGATGATATAGAGCCGTTGTTTGAATCGTTTAATAAGTCGTACTCAAAATTTGATGAGTATGTTTACCCCGAAATTTTCATGTAACAAATGGGAAGATTTCTGACTTCAATAAAGGAAAGAAAAATTATTTGGAAATTACAAAGAATTACTTTATTTTTGTCATGCCTAAAGACATATAATAATGAAGGAAGACGATTATATTGCTAAAATCAGGTTGTACAATACGCACAAGCAACTGCTTGTTTTACTGAATAACAGGGATAAGCAATGTGCAAGACAATTTTGGCAACCGGGAAAATTGCTGGAGTACGTTATCCTCAGGGCCTTTGAACTTGAAGGTTATGCTGTACAATGGCCTTTCAGTATAAAAGCCGCATACAGCATCAGCAACAATTCAGTGGAACAAATAGATGGCGTTGTTTATAGTGATTTCATCCATTTTATGATTGAATGCAAAGATTATTCTACAAATATCAATATCGAGCCAATTGCCAAATTGGAGGCCCAGCTCAAACGCCGACCGCCAATGACCTTGGGTTCTGTATTTGTAATGACAGATTACACTACAGAAGCATTGTATTTGTTTAGGATAACAAACTATAACAATATCCTGTTATGGCACAAAGACGAGATCTTTTATTGTTTGAAAAACAAGTGTTTCACTTCTTTCTTGAAACGCAAATATCAAAATGCAGTGGAAAGGGCTGATTTTTGTACCAATTTCGTTGTAGAGGAAGAGATAAAATCCAAATTATATGGAAAAAATAAATAATACAAAATCCACATCCAAGATAATAATCGCTGTAGAGGGCGTATCCGATGAGAAACTTTTACGCGTGATATTCGACAATTTTGGATTTGGCAGTAAGTATGATATGACATTCCTTGCTGCACAGGGCAAGTCTGGCATAATATCTAATATCCATACTATTATGGAACATACCAATTCGGATGACAAGGTGATTATTGCCTATGATTCTGATACGACAGATCCCGTATTGGTATCGGAAGAATTGAATATGGTGAAATACATTGCAGATTACAATTATTACAAAAACCGCTTGTTGATATGCCCTTTGGTTCCAAACATAGAAAATGCGATTTTGGGCATTGACGACAAAATGTTGGGTGCAGGAGGCGATATTAATTATAATGTTGTGCGCCAAAATATTTCTCATATCCGAGAGAGCGAACCAATTAAGGAAATGATTAATTTCTTGGAGCCGCAGTCTGCCTAATCCCCAACACCCCATGACAACCCCAACCCGTCTTTTCTCCCGTATCCTATCCCTAGCAATCCAGGGAAAGCTTGTTGGCAACCACGCCGACGACTCTGTGGACGATTTGCTTAAAGAAATCGCCGCCAACAATTCTGCCCGTAAGAAATCAAAATCCGATCCTATTCCCGACGACCAAATCCCTTTCGCAATCCCTGATAACTGGAAATGGGTGAGGCTCGGGGAGATATTTGATATGAAAGCAGGTAAGGCGATATCAGCATCTGAATTAAGAGCGGAACCTGATGAAGAGCATCAATATCCTTGTTATGGTGGCAATGGCATAAGGGGGTATATTGGCAAATATAGTAATGATGGCAAATATTGCATTGTTGGCAGACAAGGAGCTTTGTGTGGAAATGTGAAATTAGCAGAAGGCCAATTTTATGCCACAGAACACGCTGTAGTTGTTTATCATTCTGATTCCATCAATACAGATTGGGCTTATTATTTCTTGGGTATTGCAAATTTGAATCAATATGCTACTTCAACAGCACAGCCAGGGTTATCAGTCAATACAATTCTTCAGACCTTAATCCCTCTACCACCTCTTTCCATCCAATCTCGTATAGTATCCAAGCTCAACGAGATAAAGGCGTTGGTTGATGAGTGTGATGATATTGAGAATGGATTGGAGAAAGATTGTGAGTTGTTGAGAAAGAAAGTTCTCGACCTTGCCCTCCGTGGCCGGCTCACCACGCAGCTGCCTTCCGACGGCGACGCGCAAACCCTCATCGACCAGATAGAAGCCGAGAAAGCGAAATCTTCCGCCAAAAACAAAAAATACATTCCACCTCAGCCCGTCAACCCCGACGACGCGCCTTTCCAGATTCCTGATAATTGGAAATGGGTAAGGCTGGGGGAGATATGCGAGTACGGAAAGTGCATAAGTGTTGCTGTAGAAGATATTGATGATAGTTCATGTATTTTAGAATTGGAAGATATTGAGAAAGATACAGGTAAG
>JAZUEG010000093.1:0-6351 GCA_045640025.1 Bacteroidales bacterium | reverse complement strand
AGCGAGATGGAAGGATTCTGCTCGTAAAGCTCCACGCACTCGCATCCGTTGCGTGCATGCAGGATCTTGATTCCGGTTTTCTCGAGGATTTTCTTCAGGAGTATGAAATTGATCTCGGCGTCCTCGGCCACTATCACTGTCTTGCCACCGAAGTCGTATGAGAGCGCCTCAGAGATATTGCCATTAGCTCCACTATACGAAAAAGAATCCGAAATAGAATCGAGGCGGAAGAGAACGCAGGTTCGCAGCCTTACCGCACGGAATCTGATAGGCAAAAACGATACCACAAACCACGCCGTGCGCCCTCCGCTGATGCGTATGGAGATGCGAGTGGAGCTGGCGGCGCTGTGGTTGGTGGAGCCTGACATCTCGCGTAGCATCTGCACCACCTCGCTGAGCGGATCGAGCCCGGGAAGCGTATCGAACCTGCGGCCGAGATACTGCAGCCTGTTGAATCCAGTGATGGACTGGAACTTGAGCCCGATATTGGTGATGATGTGGTACTCGTCGAGCAAAACGGCAAAATCGTAAGGCTGGCCGAAAACCCTGTTGTAGTCGCTCTTGAAACGCCGGCAGAGTACGCCGTTGGGTGTGGAATCAGACCTGTGGTAGGTCTGCATGATATCGTGAACCGATACGAATATGGCGTCAGATTCCATGACCCTGATGCGTGAGAATCTGCATCTTACGGTTTTGGGCGCGCCCGATGGCAGCAATATATCTATGAAACACTCCAGACGGTCGTGCTCGCCACGCAGCACCATGAAGTATGTGCGCATGGCAAGTATCCTGTACGCCGGGGCCACGCATTCCATGAGGCCCTGCTCGATATCGCGGTATGTGCGCTGCGATATGCGGCGGGTCTCATTGTTTACATGCAGCAGCCTGCCATTGTGTATGATGAGTATTCCTGTATCTATGGACTGTACTATCTGATTGAGAATGTAGTAGTTCTCTATCATCTTGTCCTTTACGGATTCGCCTCTGTGAGTGATGGATGTGTACATACAGCTAATAATTGTTATTAGTTTTCAGGTACCAAAATTATAAATAAATTTCAATTAAAGAAAAATCTTGAGTAATTTTGGAAAATTTTTTGAGCTAATACAGCGTTAAATAAGCAAAACAGTAAAGAAATGAAAAGAATATTACTAAGTCTGGCAGTTGCTATAATTGCCTCATTATCTGCAATGGCGCAGAGCAATTTCAGCCTCGATTTCACGAGTATAGGCTTCGATTTTGGCGACAAGGAAAATGCCCCTATCTACAAGCTGAAGGCGGGCGAGAGCGGCGGTGTAATCCTGGAACCGGGCATCAGGCTGGCCGGCGAGGTGTATTCATCCGACCAGGTGAGCCTCAAGTTTGCCCAGACCATCAGGATGGACGAGATGAAGACCCTGGCCATGAGCAGCCAGATAATGCTGAGGCTCAGAGTTTTCAAGATCTACAAGCATTCGGTAAACTTTGGATTCGGTCCTCAGGTATTCTACCGCAAAACATGGCAGAATTTCGACGGATACGTGGATGAGGGCGTATACAAGACAGGAAGTTTCCAGACCAAGATGAACTGGCTGAGCGGCGAGCTGGAATACAATTATTACCTCAACAAGCACAACGATTTCTCGTTTGTAATCTATCACATGAACCCCGAGGCCATGGGTTTCGCATTAGGATTCAAGCACTGGATAACCCGCAAGAGCAACAAGTGCGACACCTGCCCGAGCTTTCATTGATTTTTTTGCCATTAGCTGATACAATAAAAAATCACACCCTCACTCCTATCAAAATCATGTCGTCGATCTGGCGGAAACCGTTCCGCCATTTCTCGATGGACTGCTCTACGGCCTGTTTCTGCTCCTGGAGCGGACTTGCGCACAGCTTGGAGAGCAGTCCGGCAAGGCGCTTGGATGAATAATGCTTGCTTGCGGTGTGGGCCTCATCGGTGAAACCAAACTGATCTACTATGCCGTCGGAAAACATGTAGAGCATATCGCCCTTCTGGATGGGGACTATGTAGTTGTGGAAATCGCGGTCGCTCACCAGGCCCACGCCAATGGGCATGGGATCGGGCTTGTAGATAATCACCTCGTTGCCACGGCAGATCCAGAGCGGACGGTTGGCCCCGGCAAACTGGAGTGTCATCCGCTGATAGTCTATCATCACGATGGCGAGATCCATGCCGTCCATATTGGTGGATTGGCCGCGCATAAAACGGTCACGGTCCTGGCGGAGAGATGTCATCATCTTGGCTCTCAGACTGTTGAGCACATTGGCCGCAGTGGTATCGGCCTCCACCGACGACGAAACCTCGTTCAACAGGCTTACACCAAGCATGCTCACAAAAGCTCCCGGCACTCCGTGGCCCGTGCAGTCGGCGCATACCAGGATGTGGAGGTCGCCAATCTTGTTGGCCCAGTAAAAATCGCCGGCCACTATATCCAGCGGCTTGTATACCACAAAATAATCGTTGAAAAGATTCTGCATCACCTCGTCGGTAGGCAATACGGCCTGCTGAATGAGCGACGCGTAATGTATGCTGTCGGTGATGGACTTGTTTTTTTCCTGTAGCTGACGGTGATGCTTTCGGTTGTGGAAATAGAATACGGCCAATACTCCCAATACAATGGATATCAGCACTATTACTCCGATGTATCGAGTTACCATAAGACGCTCGTAGAGAGCGTGCTCGGCCTTCTCGCGCTCGGCCTTCTCGTTTTCTATCAGGCGTGTGTACCTCACCGCATTCTCGGGCGATAGCACCTTGTAGCGCTCCTTCTGAATCTTGTTCCAATAACGAAAGGCGGTCTTATAGTCGCCACGGCCTATGTAATTATACATTATGGCATACCATAGCGGATTCATGTAGGGATTCTGCTCGTCGAGATTGCAGTAAATATTGTTTAGCGAATCGAGAATGTGCAAGCTGCCGTCCAGATCTCCGATGGCGCTGTAATAGTTGGCCAGATTGATCTGCACATCCACCTGCGACTCCTCCGATCCAATGAGCTCCGACAGCGATTTCTCCTCAAGAACCCTCTGATATAGCTCGGCGACTTTCTTTTCGGGATTGTCCACCTTGTGGTCAGGCTTGAAGAACTCGCTCACAATGGAGCATATAATGAACGACTGCGATAGATACTTGTCGGCAGGTGTTACGGCTATCGAATAAGCCTTGTTGGCATACATGGCGCACTCACTTAGGAGCGAGATATCGGCCTCCATAAAATCGGCGTCGTACTGCAGCTGCTTGCTCTCGGCCAACAGCGAAAAATCGAGGCACATCTCGCTGAGGTTTCCGGTAAGCGAATCGAGATGCAGACACTGCAGCAATGTCTGCTCCGACAGATCGTATATAAACTGAGAAGTGTACAATGCGGAGCGCGTGCGCATGGCACGTATCAGCTGCACTGTATCTCCAAGACTGCGGAAAATATCGAGAGAATGGTCGCTGTGGGCCTCGCTCTTGCTGAATTCGCCCACGCATCGGTAATACTCCACCAGGGCCACCTCGGCCACGCCTTCCTGAACAAGACAGCCGTTCTGATGGGCCACGGTTACGGATTTGTTGTAATAGAGGAGCGAATTTGGATAGTCGTCGAGGAAAAAATAAGCCCAGCCTATATAATAATTGGCCACCGCCTGCATTTCGGGCAGCTGATGGCGCACAGCCAGCTCATCGAGCCTGTGGCCCCAGAGCAGTGTGCTGTCGATATTGAAGTGCATCTTGGCAATACGATTGCACACGCGGACCTTGGCGGTATCCTGATCGCTCATGCCGTGATAGAGATTTATCAGGCTGTCGAGCTCAGCATCTTCCCCGGTCTGCGCCTGCGCTGACAACGCGCACAAAATCAATAATATCGAAAACCAAAATCTATGCATTTCGCTAATTCATCAAACTATAATAATGGTCCAGGATCTCCCGCGCCGGCTTCTTGAGGCGTATAATGGGGTCGATGAAATACAGCGTACCTGCCTCATCCACAAGCACATTGTCGCCCTCGGCCGATACATCGGTTATCGAGATCAAGCTGTTTCCGTAGAAATACGAATTCTCCTTCTCCAGATTCAGGAAGTCGAGCAGATACCTGTCGATCTGTTTCTGCGACGGAGATATGAACTTCATGGGAATATATGGCTGCTGCAGAATGATGCGCACACCGTCGATATCGTCGGTAATGCCCACAAATTTGTAATGAGTATTAGGGAAAAAAATATTGTGTATAAGATGCTCGTAGATGATATCCTGCGGACAGAGGTTCTTTATGGCGGCCTTGGCGAATGGATTGCGTATCTTGGTGACTATATGCTGATCTCCGCTGAGGAAAACAATGCTCTCGCCCGATGGCAGCCTTTTTCTGTCGCCAAAACTATCCCACTGAGACTTAGGCACA
The DNA here is from genome assembly GCA_045640025.1 of Bacteroidales bacterium. GTDB lineage: Bacteria > Bacteroidota > Bacteroidia > Bacteroidales > UBA3824 > UBA3824. The sequence goes on along the minus strand of JAZUEG010000093.1, from coordinate 1,957 downwards.
TAAAGATTGTGGAGGCGGGCCGTATCTATCAGGCGTACACCTTCTGCAGCCGCAGCATCTCTCGGGCTTTGGATGTTATCTCCATGTCGTTGAGCGGATATCCCAGCCTCAAACACTCCAATATCGCGGCGGTCGCTATCAGCCTGAACTCTTCGCTCAAATTCATAACGTACTCTATCGCCTTTTGTCCATTTCGCAAAAAGACGTTGTATAAACTTTTTTCCATAATCAGCCATCAATTATAGTTTTGCGCAAAGATATAAAAATATTTTATGTTTCAGCTGATACATACAATATTTTTTTGCACAACCAGATTATTTCAGCAGCCCGTCGGGATTCTTGAGATTTTTGTACTGTATCAGCTCGCAGTGTATATCAGCTAATGGCATATTAATCCTAATCTTGACAGGTACGAAATTCATATCGTGGGTAAACCATGCCTGCATGTCGTCCTCCTTCTTGAAAGTGGAAAGCTCGCCCAGTACAGGAACGTATTTCAGGCAGTAGATTTTTCCGAACTCGGTTTTCACCTTCTCGGTGGCCTTGTACCTGAGTTTCAGATTGTAGAGGTCCTCGTTGAACCACGTATTCAGAGTCATCGTGGTCTCGTTGCGCCCTATCTGCTGGTCAAAAACAAACCTCCTGGCATAGAAGAAAGCCGAGATGATGTCGAAAGTCTTGGTGGCCATGTCGTGCCGTCCGCTCTTCATGCTCATCACATAGAGCGAGTCCTGGAAAAAGAGGTCCTCGTTGTATCGCTTGTAGTTGTTTTCGGTAACATTGCGGATGGCCTTGATGGGCAGACCGGTGGATATGTCTATCCACGATTCGTAAATGTCGTTTACGGTGGCCATCTTGGATATGAGGCCCGTGGTGTAGCACTTGGCCACGATGTGGAAATAGTAGTCGTAGCCCACCTCCTCGAAATACACCTTTATCTTAAGCTCGCCGCCTTTTATAAAGCCATATTTCAGCTGATACGTGAGCTCCTCGCCGGCCTGGAACGCCGTGTTCACCTTGTATTCGCTCAGAATCTTGTTGGCGGCGGTATCGGCCAGATGCACCTGCGCATTAGCTGTTATGGTTATGGCAGCTAATGGCATTATCAATAAAACCCGTATTAGCTGATAAAAAAATCTGTTCATAAATATCCGTTGTTAGCTGATAAAAAACTCTATGAAATTGCAGAGAACAAATATAAGAAAAATTTTTTCGTAAAAAAACAAAAAAAGTTGGAATTATTTATAATTGTTTTTTATATTTGCAACTCGTAAAAAAACATCAAACATTAGAACAATAGATGAAGCTAAGATATATCACATACCTTATTGTAGGCCTCATATCGGCAATGTCATTGGCAGGCTGCATAAACAGCGACGGCAGAGTAACCGACGAGGGAATAATAGAATACGAAATCTCTTACCCGATGACATGGAGTTACAACAAGGAAAAGGACAATCTCCTATCCCTCTTTCCCAAGAAAGTGAACCTCTATTTCAAGGACAACAGCACAGCGCTCTACATAGGAAACGCGTTTTTCAAGATAAGATATGTGAGCAGATACGATGAGGGACGCAACTACGCCTCCATAAATATCCCCTACAACGGCGACAACATGGTAAACGTGCAGGACAGCAGCCAGTCGGCTTTCGGATACGACGACATGGCCGACCTCAGCTACACATATACCGAAGACACCCTTACTGTGGCCGGATATCTCTGCAAGAAGGCCATAGCCCACTGTCCAAAGAAGAATCTGGACATCGATATCTGGTACACCAAGAATATCAGGATATTGAACGCCAACACAAACACCGCTTTCAAGAATCTGGATGGCGTTCCCATGAAATTTGACATCATCCTAATGGATTTCTATATGAAGCTCGAGGCCGCCGATGTGAAGTACGACGAGATTTCCGACGACTATCTTGTACCTCAAGTCGGATCGTAGCCATGT
>JAZUEG010000092.1:0-5159 GCA_045640025.1 Bacteroidales bacterium | reverse complement strand
ATTAACAGAACTTGACCTCAGCAACTTCAATACCGAGAAGGTTAGATATATGGATTATATGTTCAATGGTTGCACGCAGTTAACAAAACTTGATCTTAGCAACTTCAATACTGAAAAGGTTGAATATATGAATCATATGTTTTATGGTTGCAATCAATTAATAGGACTTGATCTCAGCAACTTCAATACCGGGGCAGTTACAAGTATGAGTAATATGTTCTATAATTGCTCGCAATTAACAGAACTTGTCCTCAGCAACTTCAATACCGTGAAAGTTGAAAATATGAAATATATGTTCTATGGTTGCACTGCCTTGAAGACAATAGAGGTTTCCGATAAGTTTACAACCAATGCAGTAACCGAAAGCTCTGATATGTTCTACAAATGCACCGCTCTTGAGGGCGGTATGGGAACCAAGGTTACAGAAATCGATGCCACCTACGCCAAGATCGACAAGCCAGGCCAGAAAGGATATTTCACTGATGCTGATAATGTTTACGTGACATTGGAGGATATCGACTGGACTAACAATGTACCTAACACAGCCACCAAGGTTGTGTTCGATTACAAGAAGAATCAGTCTGCCAATATATCAGGCATTACACCAACACTCTACAAGAACGGCGATATAGCTATCTACAAGAACGGCACCGAATACTATATTCTCTCCGACAAGGATATCCGTATGGTAGGTAGCCTGATAGAAATGTTTGGTGGATATAATAGTTTGACAACTATAGAGTTTGTTAATTTCTTTACTGCAGAGGTTGATAATATGACGTCTATGTTCATTGGTTGCACTGCCTTGACAAAAATTTATGCTTCCTATAGTTTTTCAGTCGATAAGGTAGTACAGGCCTCTACAATGTTTGGTGGGTGTACCAATCTCGTAGGAGGCAATAATACAAAACTTAATATTTTTGAAGCGTTGAATGCTGGCAAAGCCTACGCCCGCATCGACGGTGAAGATGGCCAGAAGGGCTTGTTCACCGATATCAAGGATAAGCAGTAGAGACGCGCCCTTGGCACGTCTCGATAACGCGCCTTGGCACGTCTCGGAACCATTGACGCATAAACATTAATTACCACGAACCGCCGGAAATTGTTTTTGGTGGTTCGTGGTAATTTTTTTATCTTTGCCGAAAATAAAAAAACGAATATTTTTGCCACATTGGGTAAGTTTTCTGCAAAGGAGTGTCAGAATATGCTTTTCAGTCTCTCTATCCATTGTCCGAATCTTGCAGAACGTCTTATGAGAGTTTCTACTGGAATGCCTTCAAGAATTATCATACTATCTGTTACTTTATGATAGTTGAAAATGGACTCCAGTCTTTTGGATGGAGCTGTTTCCGGACCGCCATTTATATCCTCGATGTCCGGATACTTTTGTATAATTGCCTCTATCTCGCCTATTTGTTTGTCTTCCAGTGCAATATTGTAGAAGCCTGAAATATCAGAAAACAACAAAGTCTCAAATTCATATTTCTGAATGTATGGTATAAGTTTGTCGTATCCCAATTCATTTTTGAATGATTGTTCGATGGAATCTATTTGGTTGCCATCTGTAGAAAAGCCGGGAAAACTTGTTGGCAGTCTGAAGAAATCAAAGAATGTAGTGATCCAAGGACGGCCTTGCGCACTAAGACGGGTTACCTCATTCCTTAGATAGTCGAAATTTACATTTCCTCCTTTGGTGTTCTTTTTCCTGTTTGTCGTAATTTTCTGTGCATTCATTACCCATCCTGATGCTCCATTCTCGTATAGATATGGAATCAGTTTGTTTCCAACGAAAGCCACCTCGCTATCTCCCTCTACTACAAATACCAGTCTGTTGTTCGCCATAATCGAATATATTTTTAAAGGGGTTGCCCGCCAATGATATTCATTTCCCATATTTCGCCAAGGCTGTATTCTTCCAGCCATGCGGATAGCTTCTCTCCGTTCAGCCTTGAATATTCTGATGCTGAGTTCTTGGAATCCACAACGATGATATCCTTGGGTTCAAAATTATCGACAAGTCCAGCCGACTGAGTGCTGATTATTACCTGCGATTTTACTGAAACCTTTTTCAGCAAGGCCGACAGCTGATTGATGGCTTGAGGATGGAGTCCAAGCTCCGGTTCGTCTATAATTATTGTCTTGGGTGTTTCGGGCTGAAGCAGCAAGGTTGCCAGGCAAATAAATCGTAATGTTCCGTCCGACAGCTGCCAATCGCCCATTGGAGTATCATACCCATTGGCATGGAGCCATTCCAATCGTATTGTTTCGGTGTTAAGGCGGTTGGGCTCCAGCAAAAAAGACTTGAACGCCGGTGTCACTGAAGCTACTGTTTTTTCAATAAGCCTATAGTGCTGAGGGTGCTTGAGTTTTAGATAATACAGATAAGGTGCGATATTGCTGCCATCACTGCGCAAAAATCTGTTGTCGTTGATAGGCTTGTTTCCCTTGATTGGAGATTTCGCGCTTGTATCATGGAAATGATATGTCTCAAATTGTTTCAGCATTGGTCCCACGTACCATGCCTGCCCCGTTCTGTCGTCATTTATACTTGCTTCTTCCTTGTCGGTGTCGCATGTTTGCGTATGCCAATCTCCGTTGTGTAAAAACGAAGTGTATGCTTGCGATATGTACAGTTTGTCCTGACTTTCCTTCAATATTACTCCATAACGATTATGGTAACCATTGTTTTCGAATCCCAGTTCAATTTTGGCGCAATTTGTAGTTCTCTTGCCAAAATGCAGGATAGAGTCAGCACCGCCATTCTCAATAACGTATTTCTGAAGGTTTCTTTGGCTTATCGCTTTCAGAAATTCGAGAGCTGATACAAAATTGCTTTTGCCTATGCCATTTCCTCCTATCAGTATATTTATCTGATTGAGTGGTACAATTTGCTGTCTTATTGATTTGTAGCCTTCTATGGTTATGTTGTTTATTGTCATTATGGTCTTGGTTTTGTTTTGCAAATTTATATTCTTTTTTTGATTATTGCAATAATAAAGTTTTTTTTTGCCTCCGTTTTTTAATCTCCTTATTATCAGCCTGATAAAAAATATTTTTCAAAAAAGTGGGAAAAAGTGGGGCAGAGTGGTGTAAAATGTCAAAAATTGTTTCTACCTTTGAACACATTTTAAGATGAACTATCATGTGCATTTTTACTGGAGATTTTCAAATAAAACTTGACTCTAAGGGTCGTTTCCAGTTCCCTTCTGCCTTTGTGGAGCAGATCGGGGCGGGGGAGGAGAGCTCTGCGCGTACCTTTGTGCTCAAGAAGGATCTCTACGAGAAATGCCTGACTATTTACACTTTGAGCAGCTGGCAGACCCGTGTGGAGACTGTTAAGGCGCATCTCAACCCGTTCAACCGTCAGCACAATATCTTCCTCCGTGAGTTCTTCAAGGACACGGCGGAGGTGGTATTGGATGCTAGCAACAGGCTACTTGTTCCGAAACGTCTGTTGATGCAGACCGAGTTGAAGAGTGATATCTTTGTTCTCGGCCTCGATGATAAGATCGAGGTCTGGGACAATGATATTTATAATGAGAGCCGTATTTCAGCCGACGACTTTGCTCAGATGGCTGCTGATTTTTTGGGCAATATTAATATTTAATCCCTTTGTATGTTATGGAATGTTTCTATCATAAACCCGTAATGCTGGATGAATGTCTGGAGGGATTGAATATCAATCCTTCGGGCGTGTATGCCGATGTCACTTTTGGCGGCGGTGGCCATTCCAAGGCTATCCTCGACCGTCTGGACGACGACGGCAGGCTATTCGTATTCGATCAGGATGCCGATGCCATGGATAATGTGCCCGATGATCCAAGGATCGTTTTCTTTAGGAGCAATTTCAGATATTTCGCACAGTTTCTGCGTCTGGCGGGATATCCCAAGATAGATGGCGTATTGGCCGATCTGGGTGTTTCCAGCCATCATTTCGATGATGCGCAGCGGGGATTCTCGTTCAGGTTTGATGTCCCTCTGGATATGAGGATGAATCAGTCGGCCAAGTTCTCGGCCCGCGACCTGGTGAATACCTACAGCGCCGAGCAGCTGAAACGTGTATTCCTGGACTACGGCGAGATCAAGAACGCCTGGCATCTGGCCCAGAACATCGTGGCCTTCCGTGCCCAGAAACCCATCGTTACAGTCAGCGACCTGATAGCGGCGGCCGGCAAGTGCGTTACCCTTCATCAGGAGAATAAGTACCTCGCCACCATGTTTCAGGCCCTGCGCATAGAGGTGAACGGCGAGATAGAGGTGCTCCACGAGTTCCTGAAGGCTACCACCGGCGCCATCAAGGAGGGCGGACGCCTTGTGATAATGACATACCATTCCCTTGAGGACCGCCCGGTCAAGAATTTCATCAAGGCCGGCAACCTGGAGGGCAAGGAGGAGAAGGACTTCTACGGAAACGTGATAGCGCCATTCTCCGCCGTCAACCGCAAGGTGATAACCCCGGGCGACGAGGAGCTGGAGGCCAACTCCCGCAGCCGCAGCGCCAAGCTCAGGATCGCCGAGCGCACTGTGTACAATTTCGATTAGTTTTTATAATTTAGTTTAAGACTTTGATATACAAATGACAAACTACGACGACTTTGATAATAGGGAAGACAATATTGACGATAAAATGGAAAATGGAAATGTGGAGTCGTTGAATGAGGCTTACGACCGTGTATCCGGAAACGGCGCGCAGCCATCGCTCGAGGATTTTCTCGGCGGCGACTTTGATGAACAACCCGATCCTTTTTCAGGCGAGGACAGTGGACTGGGCTCCGTGATAGGCGACCCGTCGTTTTCCGACGATCCTGTGGAAGGCACCGACGGCGGATACAATACGCCCGAGCCAGAGGAGCCCGCTCCTGTAAGGTTCAATCCCAAATCCATTATCGATGGAAGCTACTTCCGCTCGGAAGAGTTCGCCAAAAAAATTCCATTTATCGTTTTCCTGGTTCTGATGGCGCTGGTATACATCACCAACCGCAATGTGTCGGAGGCTTTGATAAAGACCAATATCAATCTCCGCAAGGAGGTTCGTGACCTCAGGGCCGAATCCATCACCATAGCGGGCCAGCTGATGAATATCAGCAAGGAGACCGAGGTGTCGGCCCGTGTGGAGAAACAGCAGATAGGTGTCCACGAGAAGTCGGATCGTAGCCATG
>JAZUEG010000091.1:0-7703 GCA_045640025.1 Bacteroidales bacterium | reverse complement strand
TCGTAATTCGTAACTCGTAATTCGTAATTCTAATGAAAGATTATTTCATAAAGATGTGGCAGTTGGGGCTTAGGGAGATACGGCTATTTGGAAAGAGGCCTATGTTCCTGTGCTGTATGCTGTTGGTGCCGTTGGTGTCGATTTTCTTCTTCCCCGGGCTGATGAAGAGCGGACTCCCAACCGAACTTCCCTGCGGTCTTGTGGACGAGGACAACACCGCCACCACAAGGTCTATCGTGAGGATTCTCAACTCGATGCAGTACACCGACCTCGGCCACAAATACGCCAATTTCCACGACGCCAGAAAGGCCGTTCAGCGCGGTGAGATCTACGGTTTCTTCTACGTTCCCCGTGGAGTTACCGACGACGCTCTCGCCAGCCGTCAGCCAAAGATTTCTTTCTATACCAACGACGCCTATTATATAGCAGGAAGCCTCTTGATGAAGGACTTGAAGGTGGTATCGGAACTGGCTGGAATGGCCGTCACAAAATCCACCCTCACAGCCAAGGGAATCCCCGAGAGTATGCTGATGGGAATCGTTCAGCCGATTGTGATTGAGACTCACTGTATCAGCAACCCATACCTGAACTATTCGGTGTATCTCAGCAACCTGATAATTCCCGGAATGATTTTCCTATTGGCAATGCTATTCACCTCATACACACTGGGTTTGGAATGGAAAAACAACACCGTGAAAGACTATTACAATCAGGCCGGCGGATCTATCACCGTGGCTCTTGTGGGAAAACTCTGGCCTCAGACCTTGCTGTTCTCGATGATGATTGTATTGGCTGATACAGTTTTCTATAGGTACCTCGGATATCCGTGTCAGGTGCCCGTGATAAGGATGATTGCCTTTGGAATCCTTGGCGTGATAGCCTCGGAGAGCATTGCGATTTTCTTCTACGGCACATTCCGTCAGATGAGAATGAGTATGAGTGCCAGTTCGCTATTCGCTGTGGTTCAGTTCTCTATGTGTGGTTTCACATTCCCTGCCACCGCGATGTCACCGGTTTTGCAGTTGCTTGGAAATATTTTCCCACTCAGGCATTATTACCTGATATACTGCAATCAGGCGCTCAACGGATACAACCTCGCATACGTCTGGCCCTCTATAGTTGCATTGCTCGTTATGCTTTTGTTGCCTCCAATGGTGATAAAATCAATGCGTTACGCAATGCTGAATATCGAGTACAAGCCTTGAATTTTGCTCGCACAGATAACACAGATGACACAGATTTTTCACTGATTAGATAATAAAAAAATCTGTGTAAATCTGTATAATCTGTGTCATCTGTGCGAGAACGATAATCGAAAATTAAAAATCAAAAATGTTATGAACATTATCAGAATATGGTTTGATGAGTTGAAGATGACGATGCACGATGTTGGAGTTTTGATCTTCGTCGTGATATTGCCATTGGCTTACCCATTGCTCTACGCATATATTTATACCAACGAGGTTCAGCGCGATGTGCCTGTGGCTGTGGTAGATAAGAGTCATTCGGAAATCAGCCGTCAGTTTATCAGAAACATTGACGCCACTCCCGAGGTTAATGTGAAATATCACGCCACCTCGATGACAGAGGCTCATCAGATGCTTGAGCGTCAGGAGGTTTACGGAATCATCGAGATCCCTGATGTTTTCCACACCAACCTCTTCAAGGGCAAGCAGAGTGTGGTAGCGGTTTACTGCGACATTTGCAGTATGCTCTATTACAAGAATATAGCCCTCGCCGCCAGCAACGTTTCAATCGCGATGAACAAGGATATCAAGACCGAGAACTACATTCATCCCAAAACCGAGCGTGAGAAACAGGTGGCCTCAGCGCCAATCGCCTACGACCAGACTCCGCTCTACAACACAGCCGGCGGATACGCGTCTTTTATGATTCCTCCAATTCTGATGCTGATACTTCAGCAGGCTCTCTGCCTCGGAATCGGTATGACAATGGGCCGTCAGAGGGAGCAGAATGGTGGATTCGCAATTCCACGCAACTCAATATATTCCAGCGGTTTGGAGGTGGTATTGGGCAAGACACTTTTCTATCTCTTACTCTTTATCCTGATGGCGGTTTACGCTCACGTGGTGGTTACAAAACTCTTTGGACTTCCACAGTTGGGACATTACGGCGACTTCATCCTCTTTGTAATCCCTTACCTGATGGCCTGCATTTTTATGGGAATCACGGTTTCGGACTTCATCTACCGACGCGAGGACTGTATGTTGCTCTTCGTGTGTATGTCGTTGCCTTTGTTTTTCCTCAGCGGACTTTCGTGGCCAGGCTCAGCCATTCCTGAGGGACTCAAATATGTTTCGTACTTGTTCCCAAGCACCTTCGGTCTCAACGCCTACGTCCGTATCAGCAGTATGGGTGCCTCGTTCAACGACGTCCTCCCCGAAATGAAAGCAATCTGGATTCAGGTGGCAGTATATTTCTGCACCGCGTGGTTCGTTTACTGGAGAAGGGTAAAACAGGCCAAGGAAGGGTATAATGAGTATAAGGCGAGAGGAGTGGAGGAAGCTGATAATTAAGAATTAAGAATTAAGAGATAAGACCGTTGGTTTGTTATTAAATCCAACGGTCTTTTATTATTGCCAATCTTCGATTTTTAAATCAGGAATTCGTTGAGTATCTTAATTCGTCGCAGTATTCATTTACCGGGATGTCTCCACCCCAATCGCCTGAAAAGCAAGCAAATGGATCTTCCTTTTTCGCAATCTCTTCTTTATTTTCGATTGCTTTTATTTTATTTGTTGTAACAAGTATTTTAGCAAATTCCCTCAACTGTTTCTGCAACAATGATATGTCGTATCCAAACAGTTCTGGTACTTCTACTCTTAAATTCAGTACTTCCATATTCTATATATTTATTGCAAATTTATAATTATTTTATGTTCTCTCCAAATAATTTTTTCCTCTTTTTTTCCATTTTTTTCCTTATCTTTGTGTCCTCAAAAATCAACTTTCATAAAATGGGAAAATTTCTTTTTATTGCTGAGAAACCTTCTGTGGCTCAGGAGTTTGCCAAGGCGCTTAAGGATACGCACACTAAATATAATGGATATCTGGAGGGGCAGAAAACTGTGGTTACCTGGTGCGTGGGTCACCTTGTAACTATGAGTTATCCAGAGGTTTATGACGCCAACCTGAAACGCTGGCGCGAGGAGACTCTGCCTTTTCTGCCCAAGCAGTTTCTCTACGAGATTATCCCAAATGTAAAGCAACAGTTCGAGATCGTGAAGGGCCTCCTGAACCGTGAGGATGTGGACTGTATCTATGTCTGCACCGACTCGGGACGCGAGGGTGAGTATATCTATCGTCTTGTGGATCAGATGGCTCAGGTGCCTGCCGAGAAGCAGAGAAAGCGCGTATGGATCGACTCTCAGACCGAGGAGGAAATCCGTCGCGGTATCAAGGACGCCAAGCCTCTCTCGGCTTACGACGACCTCTCGGATTCGGCTTATCTGCGCGCCAAGGAGGACTATCTGATGGGTATCAATTTCTCCCGAATCCTCACCATAAAATATGGCTATATGCTCCGCAACCACCTGAAACTCGACAGGAATGTGGCGGTATCGGTGGGACGCGTAATGACCTGTGTATTAGGTATGGTGGTGCGTCGCGAGAGGGAAATCCGCAAGTTCAGAAAACAGGCTTTCTACAGGATTATCGGCACTTTCGGACTGGGCGAGAACGCTCACTTAGAGGGCGAATGGAAGGCCGTGGAGGGTTCGGCGTATTTCAACTCTCCAAAACTATACAAGGAAAACGGTTTCAAGGAGAAATCGGACGCGGAAGCGTTGATACAATTGCTTCAGAGTACTACAAATGAGGCTGTTGTGGAGACTATCGAGAAAAAGAAGGAAAAGAAGAATCCGCCCTTGCTCTTCAATCTCGCCGAGTTGCAGAACGAGTGCTCCAAGTTGTTCAAGATTTCGCCTGACCAGACTTTGCAGGTGGTTCAGGACCTCTACGAGAAAAAGTTGGTGACGTATCCGAGAACCGACGCCCGTGTGCTCTCTACCGCTGTGGCTAAGGAGATTACGAAGAATCTTCACGGACTGGCCACCCTGCCTCAGTACCTTGATTTCTGCAAGGACATTAAACAGCACGGAATTTTTGCCAAGATAGACAAATCACGTTACTGCGACGACAAGCAGATCACCGACCACTACGCCATAATCCCTACAGGTCAGGGCTTTGGAGCGTTGGCGGGCCTCGACGACATTGCCCGTGGCGTCTATGACCGTATCGTAAAACGTTTCCTCTCGATATTCTATCCTCCTGCCGAATACCGCAAAATGTCGATTACCTTGAAGGTGGGTCAGGAATCGTTCTTCTCCAACTTCAAGGCCTTGGAGAATCCTGGCTATCTGAAAGTTATGGGTCAGGACAAGCAACAGAACGCCGACGAGAAGAAGTCAGCGGACGGCTCGTCTCAGGCCGAGGAAGAGGTTTCCGAGACAAGTTTCGAGGTGGTCGCCAAACTCAAGAAAGGATCAAAACTTCCCGTTGAGAAATACGATATCAAGGATGGCGAGACGTCGCCTCCCAAGAGATATAATTCTGGTTCTCTGATACTTGCAATGGAGAATGCGGGTCAGTTCATCGAGGACGAGGAACTCCGCGCATTGGTGAAGGGCCGTGGAATAGGAACCTCAGCCACACGTGCCGAAATTCTAAGCAAACTTGTAAAAATTGAGTATCTGAATCTTAATAAAAAGACTCAGATAATATCGCCCGCACGACTCGGCGAACTGGTTTACGAGGTGGTGAAATCAGCCATAAAACCGCTCCTAAACCCCGAACTTACAGCAAGTTGGGAAAAAGGCCTCAATATGGTGGCCGACGGCTCGCTCAAGCAAAACGACTACCTGATAAAACTTGAGGATTTTGTCTCGAAAATGACAAACACCTGCAAGGAACTCGGTAATTACGCACCGCTGAGCAGGATTTTCTCGCTGGTGGATGTGTGCTACAAATAATTTTTGTTTTTGATTGATATTTGAAAAAAAATTGTAACTTTGCGGAAAGTATTTTTTCGGTTATGACAGACAATTTCAACATAGACCAGTTGGGCGAGCGATATGCGAATTTCTATACGGATTTCGCATTCAAGAAATATTTTGGAACTGAGGCTAACAAGGATTTGCTCATCAGTTTCCTTAATGCTTTGTTGCAAGGGCAGGAGGATATTGTGGATATCAAATATCTTCCTACAGAGCATTTGAGTAGTGCCGTTGAGGACAGAAGGGCAATTTTCGATATTTATTGCGAGAATAAGAATGGCGACAAGTTCATAATCGAGATGCAGAAAACTGAGCAGGATTATTTCAAGGACAGGGCCGTGTATTATGCTTCGTTTCCTATCAGGGAGTTTGCACCCCGTGGCGAATGGAACTACGAACTTAAGCGTGTATATTGTATCGGTATCCTAAACTTCAAGTTCGATGATGAGAATACTGATGTCAAGACTGTCGTCAAACTTATGGATACTAAAAAGAAAACCGTATTTTATGACAAGTTGACTTTCATATTCCTCGAGATGCCAAATTTCAAGAAGGCTCTTGATGAATTGGAAAATATGTATGAGAAATGGTTGTTTGCCATAAAGAACCTCAACAAACTCTTGGAACGCCCAGCAGAATTGTCCGAGAAGGTTTTCCTGAAACTTTTCGAGACTGCCGAAATAGCAAAGTTCTCCCCAGCCGAGCGACGTGACTACGAGGAGAGTATGAAAAATTTCAGAGATTTATATGCCTCTCTTGAGACAAAGTACAACAAGGGCGTTAAGGATGGTTTTGAAAAAGGACGAGAGGAAGCCGAGGCCAGGGCTCATCGAAAGGACCTCCAATCCGCTATGAATCTTTATTCTTTAGGTGTTTTGTCTATAGAGCAGATTGCTCAGAGTATGAATCTTGATGTAAACGAACTCAACGAATTTATCAAGACCAATTCCACCAAGGCGTAAGATTTTTATCATATTATTGTATCAAGCCACCCGAGAGGTGGCATTTTTTGTTTTGAAATATTTTTTTGTAGTTAATGAATTGTTTTGTATCTTTGATAATCGAATTTATATAGATCATTAAGCAAATGGATAATAATTTAAATCAAGAGACAATGGGTGATATTGTTATATATCAGATAGATGAAGCAAACACCCAAATCGACGTGAAATTCTACGATGAAACCGTCTGGCTTACACAGTTGCAGATGGCTGAATTGTTTCAATCCAGCAAGTCTAATATCAGCGAGCACATAAAACATATATTTGAGGAAGGTGAATTGGAAGAGATTTCAGTTGTTCGGAAATTCCGAACAACTGCCAAAGACGGCAAATCTTATGAAACCAATTTCTACAACCTTGATATGATAATTTCTCTTGGATATAGAATTAAGAGCATTATTGCCACAAGGTTTCGTCGATGGGCCTCTGATAAGATTAAGCAATATCTTACCAAAGGGTTTGTGATAGACGACCAAAGACTGAAGAATTTAGGCGGTGGCAATTACTGGAAAGAACTTCTTGACCGTATCCGTGATATACGTTCAAGTGAAAAGGTAATGTACAATTCTCAACAATCTTGTTTCTGCATATTTTGATTTGGCTGAGATTAACGCTATAGAGCAAAGGACAATGTATATGAGTGACTATGTTACGGAATTAGACCGCATATTGCAGAGTACAGGAAAGAATGTTCTTGATAATGGAGGCACTATCAGTCACAAAAAGGCTGTGTAGAAAGCCGAGGCTGAATACCAGAAATTTATACAGAAAAACCTTTCGCCTGTTGAAAGAGATTACCTGAATGCCATTAAGGAATTGGAGCAGAATGCAAAGAAACAAGCCAAGAAATAGATTTCTTATTACCAAGGCGTAAGATTTTTATTTCATATTTTTATTCCAAGCCACCCGAGAGGTGGTTTTTTGTATATTTTTTCTTGGGTTTTGTTTGGTTTTTATAGATAAAAATGGTAATTTTGGGGAATTGAAAAAACAAAGGAAAATGATTATAGACAACAAAAAGCAATATAATAAGAAAAGCACTCTCTCAACTGTTTGGGAATATATATATAATCACACTGAAAATAAACTTGGTATGATGAATATTGTAACAGGCTATTTTTCCGTGTCAGGTCTTTATAATTTTGCTGAATCTTTAGAGAAGGATTTGAATTATAGGATGATTCTTGCCGAAATGGTAAAGGAAATGAAGGATGAGGATCAGATTATAGATTTGCTTCAGGAAGATTCTAGCATACTTAATATTATCGAACTTAATCAAAAGGCTAAAACTGTTATCGATTTCTTCAATCGTAAAACGGTTGAGGTTCGTGCTATTCTGGATAGTTTTTGTCACGCCAAGGCTTATATTTATGACAACCAAAATCCCAAGAAGGATACAGAAGGCTATTATCTGATGGGTAGTGCCAATATGACAAATGCAGGACTGGGCAACAATCCTTCCAGCAATAATGTTGAACTTAATATTGCAGAAACCGGCTCTACTAATTATCAATATGAGGAATTGATGGAGTGGTTTAATGATAAATGGGAGTCTGCAAGTGAGAAGATCACAGATCCTTCTGATAAAACCAAAGAAATTACTCTAAAGGAGTATTTTGTAAAACGAATTGAACAGATTTATAGAGAATATTCTCCGAAAGAAATTTATTATAAGATTCTTTTTGAA
>JAZUEG010000090.1:0-12536 GCA_045640025.1 Bacteroidales bacterium | reverse complement strand
CACCATCCGTGGTCCTGCTCGCTGTAGTTCAGGCCCAGATACTTGTATTGCCCCGCAAAATCTATGAAGGTAGGGTAGTAGCTCTCCAGCTCCTTCAGCTTGCCGGTGTATCTCAGGTATCTTGCTGCTATATCGTCTTTTACGGGGTCCAGCCAAGGGTCGTCCATCAGGGCCAGGTGGATCTGTGGTTTTTGTTCTTGGGCAGCTAATGGCGTTTTATCTTTGGTGGCGCTATTGCTGCTTGCCTTTCTTGTGCATTGTCTTTTTGCCATAATTTGATATTTTAGATTTGTATTGCGAATATAGAAAAGAATTTTGTCAAAAACAAAAAAAATCGCAAATTATTCTTCATTTCTGCAATAATGCGGCAACTATGGCGTTTTACTATCAAACAATCAAACAAAACAGAATTATTCACCAAAAACCATTTGCCTATGAATGAAAGTTACTCAACTAAAAACTCCTTAAAAAACAGCTACGTATCCCTTGATTCGCTTACCGAGATGATCAATGAGCTTGCCGAATTGGAAGCCGATGTATTCGCCGGTATCGATGGTATGGGTCTTGCTCCCAGCAGCGACTGCATGAACAAGATTTACTCGTTCCTTTAGCTGATTTTTTTCATTGGAGCTAATACATACTTAATTGGTGCTCACCGCCGGTAATTTTCACAAATTGCAGGCGGTGTTTTTTTTGGTGATATGTATGATAATTATTATATTTGTGCCAAATTATTAAATACTGACTATTATGACCGCTGTTACTGCACAGAACCCTACATTGGATTTTACTATTTCCATTCCCAAGGTTGACCTCAAAAGGTTCAAGGGATTGGTAAGGGCTATGGGGTGGAGTTTCGAGAAAGTAGAGAAAGCCAACAATAATGAGCCCTCGCCAGAATTGCTCGATGCTATCGAGAAATCCAGAAACGAAATTAAGGAAGGTAATTGCATTGTATGCAATACGCCGGAAGAACTTGACGCATATTTGGAATCGCTATGAAATACAAAATTGTTTTTTCAAAAAGTGTCGACAAGGTTCTTGCTAAATGGAAAAAATCTAATCCACAGCTTTTCAAGAAAGCCGCCGTTATATTAAAGGAGTTGCAGGAGCATCCACGGACAGGTACAGGCCATCCTGAACCTTTGAAGGGTGGTGGCGACATCACTTATTCTCGGCATATTACCGCGCACGATCGTATTATTTATGATGTGTTGGATGAAATTGTTCAGGTAGACGTTGTGCAGATAGAAGGTCATTACGGAGATAAATAGTCTTTTTTGCTCAGATCAATATTTACGGAAAAACATGGAATTTTTTTACAATTTGGCTCAGATGTTTGTTTACAATCCCGATGAGCCTTTGATTTTCAGCAGCGGACAGTTTCTGCTGTTGTTTTTAGTTTTCTTTGCCGTCTACAATCTGATACTCAGGCGTAAGCTATTGGTATCGGCATATATAGTTGCATTCAGCCTTTTCTTCTATTACAAGAGCAGCGGTGTCTATCTCTGGATATTGGTGGCCACTACTATTGTGGATTACCTTATTGGAAATCAGATACATAAAAATGCCGACAACAAGCGCGCCCAGAAATTCTGGCTCGTATTGGGCATGGTGCCGAGTCTGCTGGCCTTGGCTTATTTCAAGTACACCAATTTCATCATTTTCAATTTCGACCAGATTGTGGGCACCAATTTCGGATTTCAGGAAATCTTCCTGCCAGTTGGTATCTCGTTCTATACTTTCCAGAGTATCAGCTACTTGATAGATATCTACTGGAAACGTGTGGCTCCGGCCGACAATATGCTCGATTTCGCATTCTATCTCACATTTTTCCCTCAGCTGGTGGCGGGCCCTATCGTAAAGGCCAACCTCTTTCTCCCTCAGCTCAAGCAGGAGAATGTGGTGGATAAGGATAAGGCTTTCAGCGGATTGTGGCTCATTATTCTCGGTCTTTTCAAGAAGGCTGTTATAGCTGATTACATTGCCCAGTATAATGACCTGATCTTTGGCGCGCCGGGCAATTACAATGGTTTCGAGAATCTGATGGCGGTGTATGGCTACGCGCTTCAGATTTTCTGCGACTTCTCCGGCTATTCCGATATGGCCATCGGCATAGGCAGGGTTATGGGATTCGATCTCGGAATCAACTTCCGCTCGCCATACAAGAGCCTCAATGTCACTGAGTTCTGGAAACGCTGGCACATCTCGCTGTCGTCGTGGCTGCAGGAATATCTCTACATTCCTCTCGGCGGCAATAGGGAAGTATCGATGTTTTCCGTAATAGCGGTTCCTGTTTTGCTGGTATTAGCTGCCATGCTGATATGTGGAGGCTGGGTGGTGACAGCGCTGGCCGTGGTAGGATTGCTGGGTGTATTGGCCTATAAGAGTGGCAATCAGCTGCTTACCATTTCCACTTTGGCATTGGCTACTGTGCTGGGAGTTATGACTTTCAGCTATAGTGTGCTGATGGCGGTTTTGATTCTTATCTGTGTGGTTTTCTGGGTGTTGGCCATTGCGTATCCGCAGATGGTGAAAAGCATCCGCACCAATATCAATCTCCTGCTTACTATGCTGATAGGCGGTCTGTGGCACGGCGCGGCTTGGAAATTTGTGCTCTGGGGTGGCGCCCACGGTGTGGCTCTCGGTGTCGACAAGGCTGTGCGCAAGGTATTGCCCGATAATAAGTTAACGAGATTTTTTACTTGGTTTTTCACCTTCAATTTTGTGGTGCTGCTGTGGATGTTTTTCCGCGCCAACGATATTGTGGTGGAGTGCGACGGCGTGCAGGAGACTGTGGCCGCCTTTGATGTGCCTTTCATTATGCTGAATCAGATTTTCAGCGATTTCGATATTACATTCTTCCAGCATTTTGCCGATGCGCGACTGCTCTGGCTGCTTTTGGTGGGCTTCGGTTTTGCGTGTCATGCCGTGCCGGAGCGCTTTACAGCCCGCATCGAGAGGCTTTTCATCGATAGCAATATTGTGGTGAAGATTTTGGTGCTCCTCGTGGTTATGCAGCTTGTGGTTCAGCTTCAGGACGAGAACGTTCAGACTTTCATCTATTTCCAGTTCTGATGGCGGGTTTTCTATCTCGGATCCAGGATGTCGCTGTTGTAGAAAATATCGTGCAGCTGGGTTCTTACATTCAGGCGCGACAGCATTGTGCTTCGGCAGGGGAATGTGCTGTTGCACAGGAATATCAGCAGCAGTTTGTTCCTTGGGTCGGCCCATACCAACGAGCCTGTAAAACCCGTGTGGCCGTAGCTCTGCTTGCTTGCCCTCGGGCTTGGTGTGCCGTTTAGCGTTGGATCTAGCAGTGGCTTGTCGAATACGAGTCCGCGCCGGTTGCCGTCGAATGCCTGCGATGTAAATAGCTCCACCGTTGATTCTTTTATAAGTCTGCGTCCGCCGTATTCTCCTTTGTTGAGTATCAGCTGCATGATTACGGCTACGTCTTTCGCAGTGCCGAAAAGTCCTGCGTGGCCCGATATTCCGCCCATCAGCGCCGCGCCCTCGTCGTGTACTGTGCCGCGTACTATCCGCTTGCGCCAGATGCTGTCGTTTTCGGTGGGGGCTATGTAGCTGATGTCACGCTGTCTTAATGGATTGTATAATGGACTTATGCCCAGTGGATTGTAGAATCTTGTGTAGAGAAATGTCTCAAAATCCATTCCATAGTATTTTTTCACGAACTCGGGATATATGTAGAATCCGAGGTCGGAATATGCGTAGTTTCCCTTGTCGGCAAGTGGCTGACTTACAATTGTGTTTATTATCTGCTGGCGCGCGGCTTCGGTGTTGTATTCCTGTGTGCTGTCCAGCATCTGGTTCGATAGGTCCTTGAGCATGGTCCTAAGCGGAAGCCATGGCTTGAATCCAGCCTGATGCGCCAGTGCGTCGCGCAGTGTGGCTCCGTTTTCGGTGATTCCCGCGAGGTATTTGCAGAGGGGCCTGTCGAGCTGAATCTTGCCGTCGTCGTACATCGCCATCAGCGCCAACGACGATGCCGCCACCTTGGTTACCGATGCCAGGTCGTAGAGTGTGCTGTCGGTTACGCGCTGTGTGCTGTCGTAATCCAGATAGCCGTAGCACTGGTCCAGTATTATCTGATGGTCTATGGCGGCTATTATCCTGCATCCTGGCATTGCCCTGCGCTCTATGGCGTCGTGTATCAGGCTGTCTATCATGCGGTGGTATCGGGCGCTTATTACTTTCTGTCCGTAGTAGAGCCTTGTGTCCTCTTCTATCTGATGCTGAACCCTGCATCCTGTGGCCAGCATCAGTATCATTGTGCAAATAATTGCGGTTTTTGTCATTTCTTACATTTTCAGCCTTAATATCACGCCTGCGGTGAGTGGCGCGCCCGTTACGAATGTGGGCAGGCCGAGCCAGTCGCCGCCGTTGCCGGCTGATATCAGGTATTTGGTATTCATGAGGTTTTTGCCGTAGAGGCTTACCTCGTATCTCATTTTTTTGTTGCGCGATTTCCAGCTGTAGGCCAGGTTGGCGTTGGCCATCCAGAATCCCTTCTGGGCGAGGTCTTCTCTGTTGTCGGTTGTAAAATACATCTTCGACATGTACGACATCGACGGGAAGAATTTCAGGCATCCTTCGTTGGGTCCCAGCGGCTTGCGGAAGTTGAGGCCGTAGTCCACGGTGGTTTTGGGCAGCATTATGAAGCTGTGGTTGGCCAGCTCCTGTGGCTTATTCTTGATGTCTTTTTCGGTAAACTTGCCGTCGCATATCGATATGTTGAGGTATGCGCTTATCATGTTGGTGAATGTGTATAGCAGCTGACCGTCGAAACCTATTCCGCGGGCCTTGCCGTTGGTGTTCTGTTTCAGGATAAGGTTGCCGTCGGGGCCTGCCGTGTATACCGCGCTCTGGAATTTGGTCCAGTTGTAGTAGAACACTGCCACATAATAATAGAAGTGCGCGTATTTCGATTTGCCCTTGAAACCTATCTCCTGGTTCAGGATGCTCTCCGGCTTCAGGTTCGATAAGTCATTTGGGCCCTGCTCGTAGTGGAGGTCGCCGTTGCTGCGTCCCTGCGATATCGAGTAGAATAGGTTGTGGGTGCTGTCTACTTTCAGGTTTACTACCATACGGCCGGCCCACGACCAGTAAGTCTCGTTTGATGTTACAGTTTTGCCGTTTTCGGTGGGCTTAAACATTATGTTGCCGAATATCGGGAGCTGGTCGCTGGTGGATGAGTATCCGGCCTCCTGATATTCGCACGTGCCTCTCAGTCCGGCGGTTACAAACAGTTTCTGCGGCAGTATGGTCCATGTTACATCGCCGAATATATCGCCCTCATACAGCTTGTTGAAGTGTTTCTCGTTCTCTTCCATAAACTGTTTGAGCGGTACGTCGGATATTGCCTTCAGGTCCTCAAGTTTCTCGTCGAGCAGCGGATTCATCGAGCTGTAGAATTCGTCGATGCTCTGTCCGTTCAGCATCATCTCTATTACGGGGCCTATCTCGGGATTGTCCATCATGCGTGTAAGCTCCTCGGTGAGGCCTTCCTGTATCAGGCTCCTGACGTCTTCCATGAAGTTGGGAGTCCTCTGCCACGATTGACCGTTAAACCAGGTGTTCATCTTGTTCTGGATTCTGGTGGCTACGCTGTTGTTTAGTCCGCCCTTCAGTCCGTTTCCGTAAATGTCGATAAGGGTCTGAGTCTCGGGAGGCGTGTTGGCCTTCAGTATGGCGCACTGCATGTCTATTATCTCCTTTAGTCCCAGAGTTACCATTGTGGGGAGCTCCGATAGCTGTTGTTTCAGCTGCTGGCTTGCCACCATTCCCGTAAAGAGCTGGAAGTCGCCGTAGTGACGGCTGCTTACATTGTATTCCTCATACGATCCGCTCAGGCCTATGAAACCGTTGAACCGGCCCTTGCTTTCCCAGCTCAGGCGCACCTCCTCGCTTATATTTTTGCCCTTGGTGTGGTATCGCGTGTTTATCAGGTTCAGGTACGATCCGTCGAGGTCGTATCCGTTTTTGCTGTCGAAACCCACATACGCCACCGTGTTGGTGAGCTTGGCATTGTTGTTCAGTATCATCTCGCTGTTCAGCGATGCGCTGTATATGTGTCGGCGGATGTTCTGTCCTATGCCCACTCCCGAGAGCCTTGCGTCGGTAAATGGCGATGTGGTGCCGCCCGGTGTGGGTATCTTGTTGTTCTTGTATCCTATGGTAGGCTCGGCGTTGCGCTCATAGTTGAGAGTTAGAGTGTGTACGGTTTGCTCGTTTGGGAAGTAGCTGATGGCCTCCTTTACGGCCATTGCGTTCTTGCCGTCCAGACGTCCGCCGGCCTTGTTGTTCTTGTATCCGTCGTGATAGTCGTAATGGAGGGCCAGTCGGTTGGCGAATTTTCCTGATTCCGACGGGTTGTTTATCATGAAATCGGCGTTGCGCTGTCCGTACAGTCCGCCTCCGGCCTCGGCGCTCAGCTCAAATTCCTTCTTGGGCTGATTGGTGATATAGTGGATGGCTCCAAATTCTGCTCCCTTGCCGAACAGTGTGCTCTGAGGTCCCTTGATCACCTCCACGCTCTCCATGTCGAAGAGTTCCACCACGTTGCACCGCGGCTTGGTCATCGATACTCCGTCCTTGTAGATGGATATTCGCTGCCTCTCAAAAGCGTAGATACCCTCGGTGCCCACGCCTCGTATGCCAAACATTCCCCAGTCCGACGATGGCACTATGCTTATGAATCCGGGCACCTGCCGGCTCATCTCGTCTATCTGTCTCAGGTTGAAGTTTTCCTGCTTGCCGGCGTCCACTATCGATAGGGCCATCGGCACATCGAGCTCGTCCTGTCCGTCGCCGCGGCGCTGGGTCGATATTATCTGCGAGCTTACATTCAGCGCGTCCTTGGTGTTCAGTTTCACATAGTGAGGGCCGGGGCTCAGGTACATGGTGTCGTTCAGGTATCCCGGATACGATACTATCACCCTGTTGCCCTTGTATTCGTCCTTGGCAGTTATCAGGTATTCGCCCTCGGAGTTTGTAAGGGTTATGTAGTTGGTGTTTTCCACCTCCACGAGAGCGCCTGTCACGGTTTTCTCCTTGTCGGTGAATACTGTACCCCACATTCTTATCTGGGCTCCGGCATCTATGCCTGCCATAGTAAATGCAGTAATCATGCAAATTTTCAGGACTTTGTTGCGCATGGTAAGCTCTGTATTATCGTTTTTTGGATATATATAATTGTTGCGCAAAAGTAGTAGTTTTTTTTGGTTTTATCATTATTTTTATTGTGATGTTTTTGTTAAGAGCTTAGTTTATCAGATATTTGGCCATCAGGCTTGTCTCGGTTTTCTGTCTTATTGTGTTGTTTATTCCAGCTGATGGCGTATCAGCTGGCTGGTACCTCGATTGTGCGAATCTCGCCTCCAGCGTTATCTTGCTGCAAGGTTTTATGGCAGCTAATACGTAATATCTTATGCCGTTGTTGTAGTATCCCGGCGCCTGGAAAAACATGCTCACGTCGCTTTCGCTGGCGTATATGCGCGCGTTGTACGGGGCCGAGAATACAGAATATCTTGCCATTAGCTGCCAAAAACCTCCCGGCGATGTCCACTGGAGGTTGTGCATCATCATGTATCCCTTTTCGCGGCCGGATATGCTCGTGTATCTGCTCCAGTATGCCGATATCGATGCGGCGAGCGGTGGGGCAGGGGCGTATCTTATGGTGGCCGATATGTACTGGCTGCGGGTGATGTCGCCGTATGTGCCTGATACGGTGCGTGTTTTGTTTTTTGCCTTTAGCTGGAATGTGGCCTTTCTTGCGGGCTGTATGCGTATCTGTGCCATGCTCTCGCGGCCTGTGGATGGCTCCTTGCTCTGGCTGGTGGCCCACGGGTGGCGGTAGATATCGGCCCAGCAGTAGAGCGAGATTGATTTTATGGGCATTAGCTGGCATGCTATGTACAGGCCGTCCTCGTTGGTGGCGTGGCTGGTGGCTCCGGGCGCATTGGCTCCAAAAGTGTGGTATGCCTTGCCGTAGTGGCGCTGCAGGATGCTTATGCTGAGGGCCTCGGTGGGGTAGATGTGTATGGTGTTGGCGGTGGCCAGGTTTCGGCTGCGGTCTATGGCGGTCTCGCCGCTCAGGCTTATGAGTGTGCCGCTCAGGCTGTAGCTTGCGGATATGTCCAGTCCGTTTTGGCAGGCGGCTAATGGCGTGTTTTTGAGTATCTCTCTGGGTACAAACCTCTTGCTGAAGCTGTAGTAGTGGATGGCGGCGCCTATTTTCAGCGACTTGATGGTGTGGTGGGCGGCTATGGCGAGGTCGGTCTGCCGGAGGTTGTTTTTGCGCGACAGTTCCCTGGCGGTGCGGTGGTATCCGTCGGTTTTCAGGGTGGCGAATGTGGTGGAATCGTAGCATGTGGCGTCGGCCAGATCGCTGCTCATCATGGCCGATATTGATGTGCGGCCCAGGCGGATGCTGGCGGCGGCTCCGCGGTAATAGTTGCTCTCGGCGCTCGATGTGTGCTCGTGTATTGTGTTTTCGGGGCCGGCCATGGCGGTGTTCTGTATCTGCCGGCCCATCGAGAATCCTCCGCCCAATACGAGGCCCTGCCCGAATCTGGCGCTGTAGTCGCCTATTATTATGCGGTCTATCTTGCCTAAGTTCTGGATTTTCAGGTGCATGGAGTAGAAGTCGAATCCGTATTTCTGGTTTCCGAATCCCAACTTCTCGCCCTGGTCTTTTTCGGCCGTTATGCCCCACGCTATGTGGTTCTGGCAGTTGTATCGGTATTTTATCACCGTGGCGGGGCCTCCGTAGTTTTGGTTTTGTGCAGCTGATGGCGTGTAATATTCGGTGGCGCTGTATCTGCTGGCCGCCGCTACCGTGTGCCGTCCGCCTGATAGCATCTCCCTTATCGATATTGTATCAGCTGATGTCTCTATTCCTGTCTCCAGAAACGCGCGGAACATTTCCATTGCCTTCCGTCCGGGCCTGTTGAGCAGTGCCTTAAGCTCGCCTGTCGACATTATGGGGCCGTGGCTGCTGCGGTATTCCGATATCTGCATTATCTGCTGCTGGCTCATGAATGGGATGCTCTGCAGCTGGGGTATGTTGTCGGTGTTTATGTTGGTGCGGTTCTGCATCATGTCCTGGAGGTATTCGCATGATGCCTGGGCGTTTATGATGGCGTCCTCGTCGTCGGATTCTGCGGCCTCTGATATCAGCTCGTCTATTATCTGGTCGTTGGTCTGCGCTATTGACGGGGCTGTGCAGCTGATGGCGAGTATGCAGATGGCGATTGCGGATTTGGTCATCGGTGCTTGGGGATTTTTTTTACTATTAATAAAGCCTGTCCGCATCGCTGCAGACAGGCTTGTTTGTTTTTTTTCTTTAATGTTGGTTTTGGTATCGTCCTATTCGTTGGAGATGAGTCCAGTTATGAACGAGAGGCATCCGCTGGTGGTGCTTCCGTTGTCGGTCTTGGGGACCTTGATGTAGATTTTCACGCGCTGGGTTTTCTTGTTGTCGTAGCTCCAGGCGGCCTGGTAGTTGTGGTCCTTGTTGTCGTAGATGGTCTCGCCGTCCCACGATTCTATCACCATGTTGATGTCCTGTGGGAGAGTCTTGTCGCCCTTTACGATAAAACGGTATCTGAGGCCCTTGGTGAGGGACTTGAATACGAGCATATCGTCGCCCTCGCAGAGTTTTACGGTATTGTATCTGCCGCTGAGCATAAACTGCTCGTCGTTCTCGTTGTCGTAGAGCAGCGGCATTGCCTCTGTGTCGTTGAATTCCTTGCACTGCGCATTGCATGGCGAATTCGAGAGGGCTATTATCGCCATTATGGCGATTATGGTAATTCTCAGTTTATTCATATTATTTGTGTTTTTCGTTGTTGGTTATTATTGAATAAGTCCGGCTCTTATCTCCTCTACGGCGGCCTCTATCTCCTTGATGCTATCTGGTGTGATGTTGTCGCCCATCTTGTCGAACTTGGCCTTAAGCTCTTTCATTGTGGTCTCCATCTTGGCTATGTTGTTGTCGTCGTGGAATAGGGCAAGCATTCCGAGAAGGTCCTCCAGGGTGTATTCCTGGTTTATCACAATCTCCCTTATCTCGTCCTTGTGCTTGTTGTAGTCTACGTCGTTCAGCATCTTTATGGTGATGTACATGCTCTCGAGCCATCCGCCTACTATTACAGTGGATGCTATCTCGGATCTCTCCTGCTCCTCCAGGAAGTTGGTGGATCTGTTGTAGGAGTTGGTTACTATTCCTACGATCTTGTTTTTGTTGTTGATGTTTTCCTGTATTGTGGAGATTGTGCTGTCGTTGAAGAATCCCACGATGCCGAGCTGCTCGGCGAGTTTCTTTACCGATGCGAGGTAGTCGATTACCGACTGGTTTTGCTCGTAGAGGGCGCAGAAGCTCAGGTCGGCGGAATAGATTCCGAGGTTCATGGCCTGGGCAGTTGTGGTATTGTATTTATCTACGCTGGCTGCATTGTGGAGGATTTCTCCGTTGAATTTTACGCCGAGCGATTCGAGTGTGGCAGCAGTCTCCACCGGCGATGGCAGCGAGTAGAATACTGCTTTGGCCTGGTTGAATACTTCCTGCTGGGTTTGGCTGGGCCTCTCCTGATTATTGGTCTGTGTGCTGTTGTTGCCTGTCTGTGTGCATGATGCCATGAACATAGATGCCAGTGCCAATGACAGCATCAATGATTTGTTGATAGTTTTCATCTTTGATATGGATTTTGATTTCAATTTGCAAAGTTATAAAACAAATTTATTTTTCAAAATATTTTTTGATTTTGTCATCTAATCAGTATGATTTTGCCCTTCATGTGGAAGAACGAGTTGTCGCGCATTACCACTTTTGCCTTGTAGACATACAGTCCCGGAGGGCAGTGGATGCCGCCTCGTGTGCCGTCCCAGCCTTCGTTGATGTCGGTGCTGTTGTATACCACGGTTCCGTAACGGTTGAGTATCACTATCTCGTATGATTTCACGTCGCCGTGCATGGGCAGGAATCTGTCGTTGAGTCCGTCGGAATTGGGGCTGAATGCGTTGGGGAATATCACGATGGGCTTGGTGATTACCACAACGGCGTTTTTCACCTGGGCGGTGTCGCTGCAGGAGTGCTCGGTGGTTACTATCAGCTGTACATTGTATTTTCCGTCGTTCTCGTACTGGTGTTTGGGGCTTCGCTCCGATGATGTCTGTCCGTCGCCGAATGTCCAGTAGTAGTGGTCGTTGGGCGACGACTCGCAGTCGAGTATCAGATACTGGCCCGAGTAGAGTGTATCGAGATTCTGCGAGAATGCTGCCGTCGGCTTGTGGAATACCGATATGCCCTTGGCTGTGGATGTCTGCGATCCGCAGTCGCCGTAGAGCGTGAGCACGGCCCTGTAGTCGCCCGGGGCGGCGTAGGTGTGCTTTATTCGGTCGGTATTGTATACGGGTGCAGTGCCGTCGCCAAAATCCCACATGCACGAGTCGCTGTTCATGGATGTGTTGTTGAATTCTACTGTTACAGGCTCGCATCCGTCTATCTTGTCGGTGGTGAATGATGCGAGCAGCGGACGGCCGTCTATCTGGAAATAGTGCTCGCAGGTGTCGCTGCATCTGCCGTCGCTCTCTATGAGTGTTATCTTGTAGTTTCCGCAGGTCTCGTACGTGTGGCTCTCTTCCAGTATGTTGGTGGAAGTGTGTCCGTCGCCGAAATCCCAGTATGCCGACTGGATGTTTTGGCCGAGGTTCATTATCGAAACTGTATTAGCTGGCCAAACCACCTTCTCGTAGTCGAGCAGGAAATCGACCTTGGGCTGTGGGTATACGGTAACGGTGGTGGATGCGGTGTCGGTGCATCCTATGCCGTTCTGTGGCACCATGGTGGCTGTAATTCTGTATGTCTTGGCCGATGTGCCGTCGTTTACTATGGTGTGGCGTGTGGGTCCGCGGCGGTCGTAGATGTTGTCGCCGTTGGAGATGAAGTAGTTGGTGATTCCGCTCTTCTCCTGTGTGATGGTGATTTCGAGCGGAGAGCATCCCTCGCTTACGCTTACCGAGAATCCGGCCTGATTGTCGGGGCGTGAGATGCTGAGCTCGCCGGTCTGTGATACGCAGCCCTTGTAGTCGCGGGCGTATACGGTGTATGTGCCGTCGGTGAGGTCGCTGAAGATTCCGCTCTGCGGCTGCCAGCTGCTGCCGTCGATGGAGAAGTAGTATGGCTTGGTGCCGCCCGATGCCGATGCCGTGATTCTTCCGGTATTGCCCTCGTGGCAGATTACGTCTTCGCTGGTGGCTTCCACTATCAGCTCCGGCGGATTGGTTACGGTGATGGTCTTGGTGTACCGGGCCTCGCATTCGTTGATGTCCCTTACTTTTACGGGATATGTTCCGCTGTGGAGTCCGCTGATGGTGCCGGGCTCGTAGGCGAAGTTTTCGCCGTCGTCCACCGATACCTGATAATGGCCCACTCCGCCCGATGCGGTGATTTCTATCTCGGCGAGTCCCTCGTCGTGGCAGTTGATCTCGCGGATGAGTGTGGCGTTGAACTG
>JAZUEG010000089.1:0-7358 GCA_045640025.1 Bacteroidales bacterium | reverse complement strand
AATTCGTCGAACTCACGTTAGTATATTTGTTTTTTTTATTTTTAATCCTTCTTGTTATGTATTTTTATAAAGCGTATCCATCAGATAAATTATTACCATACATCAATTATTACTGGTGTGTGAAAGGGAGTGCTTTGTCTCATATAAGAGAGTTGCCTCCTCAATTGCATTTGAGTGTTTGCTTTCACAAAGGGATAGGATGTCCTATATACAAAAAGTATGATGCCGAAATTCTTGTTTCAAAATATTGCGCTGATTGGGATAAATATGATAAGGCGAATGATAATAAGCAATATAGTTTTCGTACAAGTATTATTGGGCCTCATACAGATTATGTTCTTGAATTAATGAGAGGAGAGATCTTTACTATTGGTGTAGAGTTTCGTCCTTGTGTATTTGAAACATTGTGGAAGGTTCCTGCTTCTTGCATGTTTGGGACTGTTAGTTCCCCTGCAGAAATGGGTATTGCAGATTTATTATTGTTGGAACATTTGGTGTCAGAGTGTGAGGATGATAAAATTTTTGAGGTTCTTAACGATTACTTTGAATTTCTTTTCGGGCAAAAAGTAGTTGATTTGCAATATTTCAATTACCTTCAAAAGATATTAGATACTATGGAATGTTCCGTAGCAGGAGATTATGTAAAAAAAGTGTCTGAAATAAATGGATATAATACTAAGCAATATTATCGGTTGTTTTCAGAACATGTAGGAGTTCCTCCAACTAAATTTGTAGCAATCAAGAGATTTTATAGAGCGATTGATGTTATGAAAAATCAAAAAAATGCAAATCTTTTGGATATTGCCCTTGAAAGTGGTTTTTATGATTTGACTCATATGAACCGAATTTTTCGGCATTTTTGTGGGAATAATGCGTCTCATGTTCGTAATAATTTTTGTTGTTTTCATAAGGATGGAGATGAATATATAGCTATAGATATCGGTGGTAATAAATATATATGGTTATAAAATCCCAAAATGTAGAATAAAAAACGAATTAATACTAAAAACAATGAAAAAAGTTGCTGCACAGAGAACAATGGGTTTAGTTATATATCTCTGTGAAGCAACCTTTTTTTATGTTTCATTTGCAGTCTATAGTCTTTTCAAAAAATCGGTGAGGCCCGGCACTCTGAAGAAGAGGTAGCCGTATCGCTGGGAGATGTTCTGGAGGGTGCGGATGGCGTCCTTGTCGGTTGGCGAATCCTGCAACTGCCAGTAGCATAGCCAGATGGTGGCCAGTATCCGTGATTCCCAGAGATTGAGCTCCTCTGCCCTGTTTACTACATCAAACATCTTTTCGCTTGCCGAATCAGGTTTGTGGAAGTGGTTGCGGTCTATTATGGCCGCTTTCATCATAACGTTTAGCAGCTGTTCGTCGTCGGTGCTGTGTGTCATTATTTGCTCCAATGCGAGTAGCTGCTCTCTTACATCACCCAGTTTTTCATAGATATTGGCGAGCAGATCGTACGCCTCGCAGATGGTGGTGTTCATCTTCTCGCTTTCAGCTATCTTGATTGCAAAATTGATGCACTCCACGCAGAACTCCCAGATTTTGCGTGTTTTGCCGTTGTAGGTGATTTCGGTATTGTATCTGTCGTCGTCGATGCTCATCTTGGCGGCTATCTGGAGATTGCAGAGGGCGATGTTTTTCCACGAATCCATCTCGGTGGATATGGCTATCGTCTTTTGGAAATAGTCCATGGTGCCATGGAGGTCGTTCATGTAGAAACATACCGATGCGGCGCTGTTGTATATCAGCAGCTGGGTGGTATTGTCGTGCTTGATGTCCTTGATAGCTAATAGCTTGCTTAGGTGTCCCTTGGCCACGGTGTGGTTTCCCTTCTGGTAATTGAACAGGGCCATGAATTCCTGACACGCTATCATATCGTCTATCTGCTGAATGGCCGAAAACAGGTCGTAGGCCTTCTGGGTGAATTTCAGCACATTGTCGTCGTCGGTGTAGGTGCTCATGCACTTGGCCACATTGAGCGCGGTGGCGGCGTATCCGGCCGGATTCTCCTCCTCGTCTATGTAGTCGAGCACCTGTCGGTACAGCTGGGCCGCGTTTTGAGTGCTGCCCATCCGCTCGTTCATCAGAGCCTCGTTGTAGAGGTTTTTGGCCATAGATTCCTTGCTGTCGAGGGTCTTGTATTCTTCGAAGGCCGCATGATAATATTGAGCGGCCAGTACGCATTTGTTCTGGGTGTCATACAGATAGCCGATGTTGTTGAGTGCGCAGGCCACTTCCCATTTTTCGCCCAGCTCCTCAAATATATTCTTGGCTGTCATGTATGTTTCTATGGCCTCGTTGTATTTGCCGTCGGCCTCGTATGCGTCGGCCAGGGTTACCATCATGTGGGCCTTGCCGAGCTTGTCGTCGGCCTCGTCGAGCATTTCTATGGCCTCGTTTATCATCGAGATTCCCTGCTCGGGCTTTCCGTTTTCGGCCAGGTATTCGCCGGCCTCGCCAAGTATTTCTGTTTTCAGCTGAAGGTCGTCCTGATTGATGGCCAGTTCGGCCGCCTCGCGGTAATAGATCTCGGCGTCCTCGTTTTTCATCTCGTCCAGTATCTTGGCTATTATGAGCGTGGTCTCCAGATAATATTCGCTGGAGCTGTTTTTGCGCATCTCGAGGAAAACCTCCACGGCCTTGTCGTTTTTGCTGGCCTGCGAATACATCCACGCCATGCTCTGCGCTATCTTGGAGTAGCGCTCGTAGTTGCCCAGGTTGTGCTGGGAGTGGAGATCGAGGGCCATGCGGAAATACGTTTCAGCTTTCTTCATCTTCTTGAGCTCGGTATACATCACTCCTATGGTGGAGTATGTGTCGGCCAGCTCCAGATAGTTGCGGGTCTCGTTGAGTATTTCGGCTGATTCCAGCAGTAGTTTTTCGGCATTGGGGAATATCTGCATTACACGTGCGTCGTCGCCGGCGGCGCGGAGCGATACTGCGCAGTCGTCCATCAGGTTCAGCTTCCTGAATAGAGATACTGCCTCCATGTTCTGCTGCTGGCTTTTCTGGGGCTCGTCGATCATGCGGTTGCAGTAGGCGAGCCGCTGCAGGTGCTGTGCAAGCTGCATCTTGTCGCCTGATAGGCGGTCGTATTTCACGGCGTTCTCAAAACACTCCACGGCCTTGTCCCAGTCGTTGTTGTCGATATGCAGCAGTCCGATGTTGTAATAATTGAGGCTGGTGCAGATGTGGTCGCCGCATTCGAGGTTTATCCTGAGTGCGTTGTTGTAGTGCTCCATGGCCTTGTCGGTGTCGCCCTTCTCGGAGTAAATGTTTCCGAAAGTGTTTTCTATCGCGGCGTGCACACCCACATTGTTGTCGTAGTCGGGCATTTCGTCCTTGATGCTCTCAAGGTACTTGATTCCGTTGTCCACATCGCGCGTGGTAATGTATACATTGGCTATGTTGGTGAGGTCGCACACCACCGATGGCATGTCGCCGAGCTCGCGGTCTATCTCCAGGGCCTGCATGTATACCTCCAGAGCCTTGTCGTTTTCGCCGGTGTGGCTGTAGAGGTCGCCCAGGGCAGAAATCACGTATGCCATGGACGAACGGTTTTCCATGCCATTAGCTAACTCCCTGCCCATAAGCAGGCACTGCTCGGCCTCGGCGTTGTTGCCAAGGTAAATGTATGCCGATCCCTTACCGGTATACGATACCAGCATCAGGCTCTTGCTGCCTATGGAGCTCGATATCGCGAACGCCTGGTCGAAGTAGCTGATGGATTCGTGGTAGTTGCCGGTGTCGAAATTCAGGTGGCCCAGATTGTTGAGTATTCCTATCAGGCCCACCTTGTCGTTTATGGAGTTTTGCCTCTGGAGCGCCATTGTGAAATATTCGCCGGCCTTCTCGAAGTTGCATTTCGATGTGTAGAGCAGTCCTATCACATTCAGCGTGCGGGCCTCGAATTTGGCGTCGCCCTCCTCGCGGAAATACCTGAGCACCTTCTCGCTCTCCGCCATGGCCTCCTCTATCTGCGATACGTAGCGCATGTAGTAGAGGTTGTAGAGCCGGAGCTCCCACATCGTGCGTTCTGAATCGGGTGATGTGCAGTGCCTGATTCCGCGGTCGTATGCGTCCACCACCTTGTCGAGCAGCGGATATTCCAGCAGAAACGGAATCTTGAGCGCGTAAATCTGTGCTGCCGTGGTGTGGCTCTGGCACGCGAGGGCTATGTTGAGCGCATAGTCGAACATTGCGAACGAGTCCTTGAACCTTGACAGGTAGCCAATGGCCTGGGCGTGGAGCGCGGTGAGCAGGGCGCGGTTTGGAGTATTGTCGCCGCCGGTGCTGCTCAGCGCGTTTCCGGCGCATTCTATGCACTTGTCGTATAGTCCGAAGAAATTGAGTATCTTGCACTTGGCTATCGCGGCCTTGTGGATGTAGCTGTCGCTGCGGAGCTGTGTTGCGGCCTCCAGCAGCGGATTGGCAATCTCGAGGGCCTGCGCCATTTTGTATACCTTCATCAGCTTCTCCAGCTCGTCTATCGCGCCGTCCATCTCGGCGTCAGTTGTGTATTTTGGGGTAGCTAATGGCGTGTTTGTTGTTGGCTCTTCTGCGTTGGGCTCGCTTCTCAATTCGCTCTCTATCTGCGATTTTATGTTGATGATAATTTCGTCCTTGGTGGCGGCCAGCCATTTGCCGTTTCCCTGCTTGCCGAGGTTGCCCTCCTGCTCCATGCGTCCGAGGATGCTGTGTATCATGAGCGGATTGCCCGATGAGGCCTTGTGGATCTGGTTGGCGAAGTTCGAGTGGAATTCGTTTTCGGGATACAGCTTTGAGATCAGGAAATGCACGTCGGCGAGTTTAAGCGCTTTCATCTCGATATCAATCAGTTCGGTGTCGCCGAGGCTGGTTTTCAGCTCGGTGAGCAGTGTCATCAGAGCGGCGTTTATCTCGCCGTCTCTCATTGATGTGTAGGTCAGGATTATCATGGACGGCTTCCCGGATTTTCCAAGATTCCGGCATACGTCGGGCAGTGCCTTCAGGTAATCCGAAGACAGGGTGTGGATATCCTCTATCCATACCAAATCGTTGGCGATTAGGGCGTTGCCCAGAGAGTCGGCATTTCCGCTGAAAGGCTCCACATCCTTGATTCCGGCCTTGGCCATCATCCTCGTTACAAGAGTGGATTTTCCGCAGCCTTTGGGTCCTCCCAGCAACACCACTGTGCTGGTTCCGTATTGCAAATCGCCGTATGCGGATTTCAGCATACTGAGCTCCATCTCGTTTCCTACGTATGTTTCCATGTCTATTCTGTTGATTGATAATAGATTAACTTGTCTTTTAACTGCGTATGATATTCAATGTAAAATTAGTGTATTGTGCGGAGATTTGCAAATTTATTTTTTTTGCTGATAATCAAAATTTTTTGCAACTTTGCTGTTCGAAATTTAATTGCAAGTTTCTTATGAAAAAAACTCTCAAAATAGCCCTCGTTGTGATGGCCGTGCTGCTTGTGGCGGCGGGCGTGGCGGGCTATGTGGTTTATCAGAAAATATATTCGCCTAATATTTTTGTAGCTGATGGCAAGTATCTCTACATTCCTCGGGACGCTGATTTTCAGCAGGTAAAGGATTCGTTGTATGCCAATTTCCGCGTGGACGACAAGGCCATGTTCGAGACCGTGGCCGATTGGAAGGGCTATCCGCAGAAGGTGAAGTCGGGCCGATATGAGATTACCGACGGCATGAGCAACAATGCCCTCATCAACATGCTCCGCTCGGGAAATCAGAAACCTGTAAACGTTACTTTCAATAATATCAGGACATTAGCTCAACTATCCTCCAAAATATCGAAGCAGATAGACGTGGACAGCACCTATCTTCTTGGTCTGCTGATGGATGACAACTATATGCAGAAATACGGTTTCGACAGCAAGACCTGTTTCGCGATGTTTATTCCCGACACTTACCAGATGTACTGGAACTCCACCGCCGAGAAATTCATCGAGCGTATGCACGAGTGCTACAAGGATTTTTGGAACGAGAGCCGTCTCAAAAAGGCCAAGGCTTTGAATCTCACTCCATTGCAGGTGAGTACGTTGGCCTCGATAGTTCAGTGCGAGCAGTCGTCGAAGAAAGACGAGCAGCCCAAGATTGCGGGGCTTTACCTTAACCGCCTGAAAATAGGAATGGCGCTTCAGAGCGATCCTACAGTGGTTTACGCCTGCGGAAACTGGGGTGTGAAACGTGTCACTAACGCCATGCTTGAGGTGGAATCTCCATACAATACCTACAAGTATCCGGGACTTCCGCCGTCGCCGATTTGCTTTGCCGAGCAGAGCGCATTGGACGCCGTGCTGAACCGCGACAACAACGACTATCTCTATATGTGCGCCAAGAGCGATTTCAGTGGTTACCACAATTTCGCCAAGACCTACGACCAGCATCTGCGCTATGCCCGTGAGTATCAGAACGCACTGAATAAGAGAGGGATAAGATAATTAAAATTTAAATTGAAAGTTTTTTTTCTGAACAAAAATTATCAAGAATTAATCAAAAATTTTTTCAAAAATTATTTTCATTGCCCCATTTTTGATTAATTTTTGGACAATTTTTGATAATTTTTGTTGGAAAAATTCAATTAATAATAAATTGTAATTTATTAAAAATCATATAAATGAAATATTACGATATATCAGGCGCTGAGGCGTTTACCCGCGCGCTGATAGAGGAGGGGGTTGATACCGTTTTCGGATATCCCGGCGGAAGCAACCTTCCTATTTACGATTCTTTTTATCAGTTCCGTGACAAGATCCAGCATATCTTGGTTCGTCACGAGCAGGGAGCCGTACACGCCGCCGAGGGCTTTGCCGAGGTTTCGGGAAGGGTAGGAGTGTGTATGGTTACGTCAGGCCCCGGTGCCACAAACCTCCTTACAGGTATTGCCGACGCCCAGCTCGACAGCGTTCCAGTGGTCTGCATTACTGGTCAGGTAAACCTCGGAAGCCTTGGCTACGACG
Source organism: Bacteroidales bacterium (assembly GCA_045640025.1). GTDB lineage: Bacteria > Bacteroidota > Bacteroidia > Bacteroidales > UBA3824 > UBA3824. The sequence continues at coordinate 379 of JAZUEG010000089.1, read as the reverse complement.
CCTTTCAGGAGACCGACGTGGTGGGTTTCTCAATGCCTGTCACTAAGTGGAACTATCAGATTACCAGAGCCGACGAGATAGCAGAGACTATCGCCAAGGCATTCTTCATAGCACGTAGCGGCCGTCCGGGTCCTGTGCTCATCGATATCACCAAAAACGCCCAGACTGAGATGCTTGCCGAGTTTGAGTACACCAAGTGCACAAAAATCCGCAGCTATCATCCAAAGCTTAAGCCGCTTCAGTCTGCGATTGATGAGGCCGCCGAACTTCTCAACAAGGCCGAACGCCCTCTCATGGTGGTGGGTCACGGTGTGTTGCTCAGCGACTGCAAGGACGAGGTTTTGGCTCTGGCCGAGAAACTCGACATGCCTGTGGCAAG
>JAZUEG010000088.1:0-10743 GCA_045640025.1 Bacteroidales bacterium | reverse complement strand
GTGGGCCACGTCATTGAGTTCTATGTAAGATTCCTCTATCCGCTGAGCCAGATCGGCCACCCTCGGATAATATCCCTCAATCTTGTGGAGAGCCTGCTGAGCCGATTTCAGTTTCTGAAGGATAGTGCCTTCCTCGGCGCGTATCATCTCGTCGCAAGCGGTTGATATTGCGATCTTTATGTCCTCGTTGTGCGATAATATGTCGAGTTCCTCCTCCAGTTCCTGTTGCTCGTTTTCCTGAAGTTTGGCCTTGTCGAGTTCGTCGAACCTAAAATGCAGATACTCAGCCTCCTTGGCCGATTCCTTGGCCTCCTTCTGTAGTTTTTGGAGGTTGCTGATGGCGCACTGATATTTTGCGAATACTTCGGAATACGATTTCAGCAGGTCGGAGTTTTTGGCGTAGGCGTCCACGAGGTTTATCTGGAAATTCTCGTCGCCTATCTCCATGGTCTGATGCTGAGAGTGGATCTCGGTGAGCAGTTGTCCAAGGTCCTTTAGAGTGTTCAGGTTTACGGGGGTGTCGTTCACGAATGCACGGCTCTTTCCCGAATCCAGAATCTCACGGCGGATTTCGGTGTTGTCGCAGTAGTCGAGGTCGTTGTCGTCGAAAAACTGCTTTAGGTTATAGTTTCTGATATCGAATTCGGCCTCCACCACTGTCTTTTTCTCGCCCTGTTTTATCACCGACGAGTCGGCCCTTGCGCCAAGAATCAGCGATAGCGCGCCCATCAGGATGGATTTTCCCGCGCCAGTCTCACCAGTGATTATTGTAAGACCCTCGCCGAGAGTGATTTCCGATTCCGAAATCAAAGCATAGTTTTGTATCTTTAGCCTTAACAGCATAATTTTATTCTTAATTGTTTTCTTTCAAATAATTGCCAACCACAGATTCTACAAAGTCATTGGCTACAGATTCCATATCTGATTTGTCGTACAAATATACCAAGAGAATGTCCTTGTCGTTGAGATTTGCAAGCATCTCAAATGTGATGATTCTTCCTCCTCCGCTTTTACCAGTGTTCTTGGAACCGATTTTCAATCTTATTTTTCGGAAACCGCCTCCTAAATCAACTCCCAATTCAGGATTGTTGTCGAATTCGATTTTGAATTGTTCTATATCATTAGGTAGCGACGGATATTTCTTCTTGAGTTTTTTGAACATTTTGGCAAACTCGTCGGAATAGTAATAATTATTCATCGGCTAATAAATCTTCAAGTTTTTTGAAATTCTTAGGTCCGTTTTTCCTGAATTCTGTCACCTCGTTGAGAGCCCTTTTCAACGACTCTATATGTTCCAATGTAGTGTCGGTAGTGAAATAGCCCGTTGTTAGCAATACTCTTAAAAGGTCGAGTGCCACTTTTGACGTTGGATCATATTTTAAAGTAATTTCTCCCATAGTTTTATCTTTTAAGGTTTGCCACAAAGGTAAATATTTTTTTGCATTTGAGGAACTATCCATAAATTTTTTTTCTACCTTTGCCGTACAAAAATTTTCATCAAAAAAATTATGACAACATTACAGCAAGCGATACAGACTATCCAGTCTATCAATCTCGATACCATCGAGAACGGAAAATATGTGGTGGCCGACGATTTCTACTACAATGTATTCGAGTACGAGCCAAAACTCGAGAACGAGATCGAGTACGAGGCCCACAGAAAATACATTGATATCCAGGCCGTTGCCAAGGGTATCGACAAACTTATGGTGACCGACGTAAACGCCCTCACTCTCTCCGTGGAATACAACGACGACAAGGACGTGGCATTCTACAAGAACTCTGATAATCAGGCTTGTACAATCCTCCGCCCAGGAAGCCTCGTGATCCTCTATCCAAAGGACGCCCACAAGTCGGTACGAGTAGAGAACGGCGTTATCAAGAAAATCGTAGGCAAGCTCTTGGTTCACTAATCGTTAGCGTAAATAAATAAAAACGAACGCAGATGACGCGGATGGAGCGGATTTGCGCTGATATGAAAATGATATCTGCGTAAATCCGCCTTATCCGCGTCATCTGCGTTCTATTATGTCTCTAACAATACTACTTCACCTGAATCTGCAACTGTGCGGTTTTCAGGCCTTTAGCTGATACAGAAAGTATGGCCTGACCTGCTGTTGCCGTGGCCTCCACCACGATTACAACCTTTCCGTGGAAGGCCTTCATCGTTGGATTAGTGAAAGGCTCAAGCGAGGTGGCGTCGCCGTTGCAGGCCGAATTGAATTTTGCCGACTTGCCCGATACGCTGAATATCAGTTGATTGTCGGCATCAGGACATACATTGCCATCCTTATCCACGATGGTGGCGGTCACGAAACTCAACTCGGGACAGTCGAGCGCCTTGCCGTCCTTGGTAGGTGTACAGCTGATGGCGCTGTTGTCGGCCTCCAAAACTATGTGATGGGGCTTGCCTGCGGTCTTCACTACCTTCTCCTCGGCCTTGTTGCCGTTTGCGTCGTAGGCCACAACCTTTATCTCGCCAGGCTCGTATCTCACATTCATCCAGCGGAGACGGTAACGGTTCAGGCGGTTCTTGTCGGCGGGCGCATCAGGATCGGCGAACTTCGACATATCGCCCCACGGCATCCTCACGTCGATGCGGTGCTCGCGGTACTCATCGAGGGTGATATCCTGATGGCGGAGTCGGCCCTGACTCTTGCCGTTCACGAAGAGTTCGGCCTCGGGATACGAGGTGTAAACGAACACGGGAGTCACCTCGCCCTCGCGTCCAGGGAAAGTCCAGTGTGGAAGAATATGTAAAGTTTTCTTTTCGGGAGCCCAGTGTGTGCGGTAGAGGTATGCGCGGTCCTTTGGAAGACCTGCGAGATCGTAAATGCCGAAATATGAACTCCTTGAAGGCCAGTACTCATCGTAAGGAGTAGGCTCGCCGAGATAGTCGAAACCTGTCCATACAAACTCGCCCGTCACCCACGGAGCCTTGTCCTGCCAAACCCAGTCGTCGTCGGGGAGATTGCTCCAGATGCAGGATTCCAGGTCGTAACTCGAGATCTGTCCGTCCTCGTAGGCGTCGCCGTGATTCTCAGTTACGGGAAACTTGTAAACGCCTCTGCTACTTACAGTTGAGCAGGTCTCGGTGCCTAATACGGTGCCGTTTGGGGAATTCTGATGCCCCTTGTCGTAAACGTGGAGGCGGTAATTGTAGCCAGGCACGTCAGAAGCCTGAAAAACTCCCGACCACACGCACGCATCGCCACGGTCGAGGCCCTGAGTGCAGAGTCTCGTATTGTCGAGGCTGTGTATAAGGTTCTGAATCTTACGTGTATAGCTGAGTCCCACGGCGCTTCCCTGATCAGGAATCTCGTTTCCGATGCTCCACATTACAATGCTCGGATGGTTTCGGTGAACGAGCACGAGATTGGTGAAATCGCGCTCCCACCACTCCTCGAAAAACTTCGCGTATCCGTTCTTGCATTTCGGGTAAACCCACATATCGCAACTCTCGGCCATCACCATCATACCCATCTCGTCGCAAATATCCATCTGCCAAGGCGCAGGCATATTGTGACTTGTGCGGATGGCGTCGCATCCGATCTCCTTCAATAATGCAACCTGACGGCGGAAAGCGGATTTGTTGAAAGCCGAACCCAACGGGCCCAGGTCGTGGTGGAGGCAAACGCCCTTAAACTTGCGTTTCTCGCCGTTCAGCTTGAAACCCTCGGCATCGTATGATATGCTTCTGATACCCACATTAGTAGTCTGTCGATCCCATATTTTTTCGCCTCTAACGACTTCTGTTACAAGCTGATACAGATAAGGATTCTCGGGGCTCCAGAGTTTTGCATCAGCTACCGAGAGCACCTGCTCTGTCGATTTGCTGTCGCTGAGCCAGGCCTCGCTGTAAGCCACCTCCTTGCCGTCGCCCATCAGTCGGTGTACTACTTTTATGCCATCAGCTGATGGCAAATCTATCCTCACCTCCGTGCTTACGGCCAGGCGACCCTCCTCGGCGGTGTTTCCTTTAGGGTTCCTGACAGCGCCCGTTCTTGCGAAAACTCCCCAAGTCTTAATTCCGATTGCCTGACTAAGTGCCAGACGCACAGGACGGTACAAACCAGCGCCAGGATACCATCGACTGCTCTCCTCCATATTCTGAAGGTGAACAGCTACGGTGTGCTCGCCAGGCATCAGAAGGCCCTCGGCACTGCGACCGCGTGGCAAAAACGGCGTGATATCTATCCTGAAGGTGTTGTATCCGTAGGCCCAGTAGCCAACTTCCTGACCATCAATGTAAACCCTCGGCTCGGCCATCGCTCCGTCAAAGATGAGTTCGGCGTGGCTGTAGCCCTCGGGGATGGTGATTGTGTTCCTGTACCAGCCCTCGCCAATCCAGGGCAACGATCCCGATCGTCCAGTCTTCTCGGTGGCCTCGTTCTCACCGTTTTGAACGATTGCAACTACCTGTTTGTCAATCTCTTTGTCGAACGGACCCGAAATGGCCCAATCGTGCGGAATGGTAACGCTCTGCCATTTGGAATCGTCGAAATTCTGCTGATTTGCGCCCTCGTGGCTACCCTTGCAGAACCTCCATCCCGAAAGCAAAAGTTCCTCAGTGCTCTGTGCCTGAAGCGACAACGCCCCGCACAACAGCATTGGCAATAATAAAAGTCTTCTCATCTTTATTTGGTTTAAAAAAATCTCGGGGTAAAGATATGGATATTTTTTAAATGTTCCAAGTACATTTTATATTTTTTTTATATTTTTTTCTTACCTTTGCATTCTGAAAAATCGAATAAAAAATGTACACAGGTGAATTAATATCCCTCTCTGTAACAATCTCTTGGACCATCTGCGCATTGTTTGCGGAGGTGGCCAGCAAGAGGATGGAGTCGTTGCCGTTCAACGTGGTTAGGATGGTGCTCTCGCTGATAATGATTGGCGGACTTTTGTGGTGCGTTACGGGCTTTCCATATCCCACAGGCGCCGACAGCGACACGTGGCTATGGCTCTCATTATCAGGCTTTGTGGGTTATGTGCTGGGCGATTTCTGCCTCTTCAACTGCTACATTCAGATAGGCTCGCGATACGGACAATTGCTGATGACGATAGCGCCTCCCACGGCCGCGATATTCGGTTGGCTTCTGCTCGGTCAGGAGATGACTTGGCTCGCAATCCTCGGAATGTTGATAACGGTTTTCGGAATCGGGCTCGCAATCCACCGTCCCAAAACCGACGAGACCAAACTCTCAACCAAGGGAATCCTTTACGGAATAGGCGCGGCAATCGGTCAGGGCATCGGATTGGTACTCAGCGCAAAAGGTCTGAAATGTTTCGAGATTTCGTCGGCTGATTTGTTTGCCACCAACGACCATACAATGATAGCCCTGCCATTCGCGGGAACGATGATTCGCGCAATCACGGGCCTGATTGGCTTCACGGTTTGGAGCCTGCTCATCGGCAAGGGACCAGGAATCGTGAAGGCCTTCCGCGACGGCAAAGGAATGCTCTTCGCTATCGGCGCGGCGGTCACGGGGCCGTTTATTGGGGTAGGATTGTCGCTGATGGCAACTCAATACACCAGTACGGGCATCGCCCAGACGATAATGTCGCTGACACCGATTTTCATTCTCCTGCCCACGTACCTGTTTTTCCACCAGAAAATCACGTGGCGCGAGATCCTCGGCGCAGTGGTGGCCGTCGGCGGTGTTACGCTGTTTTTTGTGTAAAGAATCATAAAATTTACGTAATTTCAATGCGCCTACGGCGTTTTTATAGAACATAAATTACCATGAATTAACATAAATTGATCAAAAATTTTCTCTTAAAGAATAATTTATGGAAAATTCGTGTCAATTCGTGATAATTTATGTAAAAACAAACTCCACGCCGTAGGCGAATTTTTATCTTTCCTTATAAATTTTTATTATGAAAAAAATATTTCTTCCTTTTTTAGCCGTTGCGATGATGGCGTGTGGCGGTAACAGGAATTTGGAATCCGCCGATTTCAAACTCTTGCCGACGGCTTCGGATTCCGATTCGGCATCAGTGGTTTACTATACCGAGGATATCAGCCCCGAAAGCCTTGTGAGAATCTACGAGGCATTGGGCGTGGAGGCTTCGGGCAACGTCTGCGTGAAAATCTCTATCGGCGAGGCAGGCGGTGACAATTACCTGAAACCCGAACTAATCGGCGACCTCGTGCAGAAGGTAAACGGCACAATAGTGGAGTGCAACACCTCGTATCCAGGAAGCCGAAACACTACCTCCACACATTTGAAAGTGGCTGAAAGTCACGGCTTCACAAAGATAGCTAATGTCGATATTATGGATTCCGACGGCGAGTTCAACATTCCCGTTAAGGACAGCACTTGGATAAAATACGATATCGTGGGCGACCACCTCAAGAACTACGATTTTATGATAAACCTCGCTCATTTCAAGGGTCACGCGATGGGCGGATTCGGCGGAGTATTGAAGAACGCGTCAATCGGTGTGGCCTCTCAAAACGGTAAGGCTCTCATCCACACCGCGGGCAAGGTTGACAGCAAATGGAAACTTTGGTTCAACCTTCCCGACAGCAACGACCCCTTCACCGAGTCGATGGCATCAGCCGCCCAGGCCGTTCACGACTATTTCACCGACACCAGGAAAGGCGTTGTCTATATCAACGTGATGAACAATCTATCAGTGGATTGCGACTGCGATTTTCATCCAGCCAAGCCAATGTTGAAAGACCGCGGAATAATGGCCTCCCTCGATCCCGTAGCCCTCGACAAGGCCTGTCTCGACATAATCTTCGCCATAGACCCCACCGACGGCGACGACAACCGCCCCCTTATCCAGCGCATCAACTCCCGCCACGGCACCCACATAATCGACCACGCGGCAAAGATCGGACTTGGAAAAATGGAGTATAAGGTGGTGAGGGTGGAATAAACTCGTAGAGACGCACGGACGTGCGTGTCTGATAATTTAGCCAATTCGTAATTCGAATTTCGTAATTAATAAAAAAATGCAGATTACCTATTTGTTTCATAGCGGATTTGCGGTGGAGACGGAGAGTGCGATTTTAGTTTTTGACTACTGGCACGATCCCAAGATGGCGATGGCTGATTTGCTGAAATCGCCTAAGCCATTGTATGTTTTTTCGAGTCATTTCCACGAGGACCATTTCACCAGGAAGATTTTTGAATTCAAGTATCAGCACCCTAATACAAAATATATCCTGTCGAAAGACATTCTCCGTCACCGTCGTGCCCAAAAGGAAGACGCCGACGTTTGGATGGCTAAGGGCGCAGTGTATCAGGATGATATAATAACTGTATCAGCTACGGGAAGCACTGATATCGGTGTTTCGTGGGTGGTGGAGATCGACGGCAAGAGCATTTTCCACGCCGGCGACCTCAACAACTGGTATGCCCGTTTCCTGGCCGACGGCAATGCTCCAGAATCCATTTTCAGCGAGGAGTTCGGAGTGGAGGTTCACCCGATTTACGAGGAGAAAAAATACCTCGGCGAGCTGAAGGATATCCTGAAAATCACAGACCATTTCCACCTCGCAATGTTCCCCGTGGACGGCCGCATAGGCAACGGCTACACCCTCGGCGCGCGTCAGTTCATCGACCGTTTCAAGGTTGACCTTTTGGTGCCAATGCACTTCGTGGTCAGCGGTTTCGAGAGTGCGTGGCGTATGGAGGAATACTGCACGGCCAAGGGCGTGGATTTCTGGAAGATAGAGCGGGAAGGGGAGAGTAGGGAGGTCTAAATGTTGAGGGAGAATCTGTTAACATTTTTTGCTTGCTCTTTCCCTTTGTTTTAACTGAAGGTCCTGGAGGTTTTTTCCAATAGGATCGGCCTGTGCCAGAAGCAGAATGTCGTCATCCAACTGCAATGCGTACAAAACCCTTGCGTAGATTCCAAACGATACTGTAGGCAAGCCTTGCTCCACTCTCGAAAGTGTAAGTTCCGAGCAAGTAGCACGTTCCGCTACCTGAGCCATACTGAGATTTCTCCTCAATCTGGCCAGCTTTATCTGTTCGCCCATTATCTGCATCTTCTCCTTTAGTTTTCTTGGGAGAAGAGTTCCTTTAGTGTATTTTGTCATAACCTATCATTTAGTTTGCAAATATACATATTTTTCTTAATTATATGATAGGTTGATGAAATATTTTTTTTGTATGTGATTTCTTTTGCATTCCCGAAAAGATTTTCTAACTTTGCGATTGCGGATTGTTTCCGCAAACAAAAGAAATACATATATAAAAACATAAGGCATTAGCTATTTTTCGCGTTCAAATCAAAAGCCTCGGAAACTCTTGATTTTGAATCAAAATCGGATTATCGCTAATTCACGGGAAAGGTATATCCTTTTCTCTGAGAATTCCTTACCCCTACTTAATGTTAATGCTCGCACCTCTACGGTGTGGGCTGATCTAAGTAGGGGCGGGGTTCTCCGAGGCTCCCCGTGAACGCGATGGAAAGGCCTGCACCCTTTTTTTGTCCGTATGTGATTGATAGTTGATGGCGAAATTAACTATTAATTGATATGGCAAAAAGTACTTTGAATTCTGCAAAGAAAGCAAAGGCGGATGAGTTTTATACTCAACTCGTTGACATAGAAAAGGAGGTCCGTTTCTATAAAAAATTGTTTAAGGATAAAACAGTTTTTTGTAATTGTGACGATCCTTACGAAAGTAATTTCTTTAAGTATTTCGCAATGAATTTCAATCAGTTAGGATTAAAGAAATTGATTGCAACTTGTTATGATGGATCTCCCGTTGCAGATACGCAATTATCTTTATTTGATGAACCTAAGAAGTCAAAAACAGGTGTGCCTCATAAGATTACAATTACCGAAGTAACTGATGTTAATGGCGATGGCGCGGTAAATCTTGGCGATGTTGAGTGGTTGATCAAAAACGATAAGAATGTACTAACTAAATTGGATGGTAACGGTGATTTCAGAAGTTCTGAATGTATAGAATTGCTGAAAGAGGCTGATATTGTTGTCACCAATCCTCCCTTTTCTCTTTTTAGAGAATATCTTTCTCTGTTGTGTCAATACAATAAACAGTTTCTCATAATCGGTAATGTAAATGCTGTTACTTATAAAGAAGTTTTTCCACTTATTAAAGATAATAAGATATGGATTGGCGCAAGTATTCATAGTGGAGATAGAGAATTCCGTGTTCCTGATAGTTATCCATTGAATTCTGCTGGCCATAGGGTTGATGAAGCAGGAACAAAATATATTCGCGTGAAAGGAGTTAGATGGTTTACGAATTTGGATTATAAAGAACGACACGAGCCTTTCGATTTGTATAAACATTACAATGCAGAGGAATATCCTTTGTATGATAATGTTAATGCCATTAATGTTGATAAAACTTCTGATATTCCAATTGATTATGATGGCATAATGGGTGTTCCGATTACTTTCTTGGATAAATACAATCCTGACCAATTTGAAATTCTTGGCAATGAATATGATTTAGGAATTCAAAAAGGTCGTGGTTATGTAAACGGAAAAAGAATGTATAGCAGAATTTTCATCCGTAAAAAGTAACAAACGAGTAACAAAATAAACAATTTTAAATTATGAAAATAGAATTACAAGAAATCTCAATTCGTGATCTTGTGGATGGTTACGAAAACAACGACGAGAGCGGAGTAAAAGGTTATGGCGGAAAGTTGGATATTCGCCCTCCTTATCAGCGCGAGTTTATCTACAAAACGGAACAACAGCAGGCCGTTATTCAGACTGTCTCAAAAGGTTTTCCTCTCAATGTTATGTATTGGGCAACACGTGAGGATGGAACTTTTGAGGTGATTGATGGTCAGCAACGCACATTGTCGATTTGCGAATATCTTGACGGCAACTATTCTGTTGTTTTTGACGGAGACAAAAATCCTTTTGGCTTCAACAACCTTCCGGGTGATAAGCAAAAGGCAATCCTTGACTACAAACTTACAGTATATATTTGTACAGGCACTGCAAGCGAGAAGTTGGATTGGTTCCGCACTATAAATATTGCGGGCGAAAGATTAACCGAGCAGGAATTGCGAAATGCAGTTTATGCAGGTTCATTTGTTACCGAGGCAAAGAAAAAGTTCAGCAAGACAGGATGTGTGGCTTACAAAATCGGCAATAAATATATGTCAGGCAGTTGTATTCGTCAGGATTATTTGGAGACTGTTATTTCTTGGATAAACAACGGAAAAGTTTCCGACTATATGTCTGCTCACCAACACGATACCAATGCCGATGAACTTTGGCTTTATTTCCAAAACGTTATGAATTGGGTTTCTGCAAAATTCACCAAAATCCGCAAGGAGATGAAAGCGGTAGAATGGGGTGTTTTGTACAACAATCATAAAGACGACAAACTCGACGCCACCGAGTTGGAAAAACGTATCGCCACTCTTATGAAAGATTCCGACGTTCAGAAGAAATCTGGAATCTATCCTTACGTTCTTGATGGCGACGAGAAACACCTCGGAATCCGTGCCTTCGACGACAACACCAAGCGTGAGGTTTACGAAAAGCAGAACGGTATTTGCAAAATATGTGGCAAGCATTTCGAGATAGAGCAGATGGAAGCCGACCACATTACTCCGTGGTCGCAAGGCGGACGCACAATAGCAGAGAATTGTCAAATGCTCTGCCGTGAATGCAACCGTCGCAAATCCAACAAGTAATTGAACCATAGATCCTTCGCTTCGCTCAGGATGACAGCAGAAGTGTCAGAGTTTCGACGTTGCTCAGCGTCCTTTAAATCCGCCTTA
>JAZUEG010000087.1:0-9812 GCA_045640025.1 Bacteroidales bacterium | reverse complement strand
CATGGCTACGATCCGACTTGTACAATGCCTGATGTGGTATATAATTTGACAAAACTAGGAACTGTAGTTGAAAAGGCAAATAACAAAGTGTATTTCACACCATTTCATCCATTGATGGTTGCCTATATGTTGGAGTTTGCCAAAAAATACCAGGGACAAGTATTTGATAACAACAAAGCGCTCAATCTTGTAAGTCCATTCTATTTGTTGCCATATATATCATACGACAATGATTATAAGCAACCATATACAAATGAGATTGCGTCAAATTTGCGTACCTGGCTTTTCTTTGAGTCAGTAGAGAATGAGAGCCACGTTAGCGCATACAATATCACTACCTTAATGGTAGAAAGTAAACTTAAAGAATTTAAGTCGCATTTCAAATATTTGTTTCAAGTAAAGGACAGTCCTATTATTATCAGTACTATTGGTATTTATGACGATACTAATGTAGTGAAGGGGTTAGTGGAGTTTGTAAAAAACGAACTCAAGAACTCTTCCGATGGACTTATCCAGCGCATTGAGTTGCACGAATATGTAAAGAATATCACAGGAGAAACATTCTTTGAAAAACTCAATCGTTTGAATTCTGAAGAATTGATTGCCAAAGAATTGTCGAAGGTTTCTTCGTCACTTGAAACCAATGACAAAGATATTACAACTCTTCAGGTTTTAAGGCAATTCTTTACCAGAATCAGTTATTTTAAACACGATATAGAAGAATGTGGTCAGCAAATCCAATATTGCCATATTGCTTTTTATCAAATGGAGACTGGAAACAATTTCTCAAAATCACCAACCAAAATTTTGAGAAATGAATTATCGTTTAATGGATTGATATCAATTCCTTCAACAAAAAACAATTCCAACAATACTTATGTTGTCGGTTTTGGTACACAAGGATCTATTGAGGACGAGAAATATGGAGTATTGTATCCAATTGTGAGAACATTGAATACATTGTATTCTAATTCCGATAATTATTGGGCACATAGTTTCCAGCCTGATACTTGTCTTGCCAAGAGCATTGTATTTAAAGATGATCAGTTGTTGAAATCAATATACGAAAATGCTAATTGGGTTACGTTCTTGAATCCAGAGGTGGATATCGATTTCTTCTATAAGCAAAATTTGTATATTGTGCATTATACCGACCAATATACAATAAACGCTAAGTATGACAGTATAACAGTAACTAAGCAAATTGATCAATACAACAATATGCTATCGGGAATGTATGATAAATCCATTCCTGATCCTACACAGAAGGAATCTTTTATGAAAACTGTGATGAATTACTTCAATAGTTTGAATGGAGATTGGCTTCTAAGCGTAATAAACAAAACTGAAGTGCAAGTGAGAGAAAAACTCAGCATTGTTGCGGGATGTCTTGTTATGAAGAAGACGCTTTCTAGAAACGATGGAATTGTTTGGATTCCAATTTCTTTGGAGGAGATTTTGCGTGTATCAGGTAGTATTGGTTTGTCTCAAGACTCTCTTTTTTCCAAAAAGACACTTGGTGCAAAGGGGGCAATGTCTGATGATTTGCTGATGGTAGGTGTCCATAATGAAGGCGGAAAAGTTTCGTTGTTCTTCTATCCAGTTGAAGTTAAGGCTTCAGAGAGTTATACGTTTGTAAACAAAGCAACAGAGCAAGTCTTGAATACATACAAAGTTCTCTATTCAACCTTATTTGAAAACAAGGACTTTGTTAATGAAGTTTATAGAGCATTCTTTGCTTCTCAGTTACTTACCAATATGGATAAGTTATGGGCAAACCAATTGATCTCTGAGTCTGACTTTGCATATATTAATAATTGTAGATTCAAATTGTTGAATTTGGATTTTGATATAGTAAAGGAACTTCCTGAAAATAAACTTGGTGTCGGTGCAATTATATCATTTGTAGGTTCTCAGCCCTTGTCTATTGAAATGGCCGTAGAAGACAATACACCTTTGTGTAAAATTACATTGCCACTTGAATTGTGCACAAAGAGTATTTGTGAGTCTGACAATCAATTGATGCAGAAATTGCTGACAGAGCCAATAATTATGTCTGATGAGGCAAGAGATTATATTAGAGATTTGGAAAGAGCATTGGAGACCTCCAATTTGAGTGCTACTCCCGTATCTGCAATTCAGCCCAATGTAATTCAGGCAGTATCTCCACAACCTGTTCCTGTTGTATCTGAGGTTCAGTCTAATGAAACTTCTGACAATGCACAGACAGAGGTCATTGATGCTGTTGAGCCTGAGACAGAAGATGTTGATTATTCTCAGTATCTGCCCGTTCAAAAACCTATTAGGGTGATTGTAGGTAGGAGCAAGCGAGGTCACGAGTTTGTTTTTGAGCCCAACAATACGAAGAGTGTAACTCATCCTAATATGGGTATTATTGGAACAATGGGATGCGGAAAGACTCAGATGACTCGGTCTATCATTGCTCAGTTGCGAAAGGAGAGCATTCATAATGTGTCTCGCAAACCGCTTGGAATACTTGTATTTGATTATAAGGGAGATTATAAAGATAAAGAATTCCTTGAAACTGTTGATGGTACAAGTTATAAATTTAACCTTCCCTTTAATCCTTTGAAGTTGATTGTAACGGAGGATTCGGAAGGAATGAACTTGCCGGCTATTACAGCGGATAATATAAGCGATTCGTTTGCAAAAGCGTATGGTTTGGGATTGACTCAGCAAAGTATGATTAAGCAAATTATCATAGAAACTTATGATGACTTTGGTATTACAAGAGATCCAAAAACTTGGAATAATCCTGCCCCGACAATGGATAGAGTAGTTGATAAGTTCTTTGAAACCAACGAGAAGGGCGCAAGTAACAATGCTTATGCTCTTTTTGACAAGTTGAGAGATTATTCTATCTTTACTACAAATAACAATGATTGCGTTTCGTTGTTTGAATGGTTGACGACAGTAAGGGTAATTGATTTGACAAGTTATCCTGATGATACCAAGAAGGTGATTGTCTCGTTGATCTTGGATTTGTTCTATGCTGAGATGAAACAATTGGGTAGTAGCGAGTTGAAAGATGGTTTCAGAGAAATACGCTCAATGATTGTTGTAGATGAGGCTCATCAATTCTTGAAAAAGGACTTCAACTCGTTTAGGAATATAATCAGCGAAGGTCGTATGTTTGGTGTTGGTATGATATTGTCAACTCAAAATGTTGGTGATTTCAAAACTTCCAAGCAAGATTATTCTCAATTCATTTTGAGTTGGGCTATTCACCACGTTCCAAACATTACAAAGCAGGAGATCGCGAATATTTTCGGTTCCAGTGATACAAATGCTGATGACTATATTGAGTTTATTGACAAAGCACCAATGTTTGAAAGTATTTGCAAGATTGGCCACAGAGTAGATGCCATTAGAGGACTTCCTTACTTTGAATTGGTTAAAACTGACAGCAGATTTGTCAACAACTAACCCTCTCCGCCTACACACAGCAAAAGCGGTTCATCCACACAATATAATTTGTCGCTTTTCTGTGACCATTGGGCTAAGTCGTTGAACCCTAACGTGTCGTTCGGTGAGATTATCTCATCGGGCGACACGTTTTTTATTTGCTTGGCGTTCTTTACGGCGCAAAGCATTTCCTTGGTTGAATCTTCTGAAAACTCGCTATTAGCAACCTCCACAAGACCGTCCCTGAACTGAAAGACGATGTTTGTGGTATTGATGTAATTCAGTAATCTGTTTTTTAGTGTGTTGATGTTAGTCTCCATATTCCAATTTCCTTTTCCGCAAAAATACAAATTACTACCCATATATAAAAAAAACAAATCATCATACATTCCAGTTTTTGTTATTATTTTGATCAAAAGGTTTGCTTATATGGAAACTTTACCCTAAATTTGCAAAAAATAGTAAAGATGACACCAAAGGCGAAATTTAACGTTCTTTATCTGAGGAGGCCACTGATTTCTTGAATTCTCTTGATGTGAAGGCAAAGGATAAGATCCTTTACAATATCAAGAAATCAATGTACCTGAACGACCCGAGTTTGTTCAAGAAATACAAATAATAATATGAAGTTCTATACTGAGGAAGAGACATTAGATATGGTTTTAGGCGAAAAAGGAACTGAAGCACGAGATGAGTACGAGGCTAAAGTGGAAGAGTTTCTTATCGGGGAGGCTATTCGTCAGGCAAGACTCAATCAGAACCTTTCGCAGGAACAGTTGGGCAACCTAATAGGCGTTAAGAAAGCGCAGATTTCCAAAATCGAGAATGGAGGAAACGTAACACTGCGCACTATCGTAAAAGTTTTCAAGGCTATGGGCCTCAGCGCAAACCTGCAACTGGATACGGTTGGCAGTTTCGCTTTGTGCTGACTTTACCCTTTGAAAATGGCTTGGTGAGGCTGTTCCCAAGGGATTATTATACAAAATTTCCAATCAATTTACGAGAATCTGATGCCCACGGCAAACAGTGGGACATTTACCATAAAGTCGTGGCTTGCGTAATCGGTCATTGAGAAGCGTAGGCCTCGTAGTTCGGGATGTTGGGAGATGAAAGTTTTTTTTTGATTTTACTTATCAAAATTCTATTTTGTAATAAAATCGTGTTTTGATTAATGGTTTTTGTTTATATTAGTTGAAAATCTGGGATTTAGCACAATCATTATTGTTGTATATTTCGCCGTTTTACACTTTTCTGAGGGAGTTTTTGCCTAAGTATTACATTTTTCTGAGGGAGTATGATTTCTCCCCTCAATTTTTTTGCAAATATTATATTTTTTGCTACGCAACAACTTTTTTTCGTTTTTTATCAAAATGTTTTTAATTTTGTCTTTTGCATTTTTGGTGCAATGAAATAACGATAAATAGTTAATATGGATATAAAAGAGGTAAAGGAAAAGGTTAGGAGTTTTCTCGTGGAGGAGTTTGAGATCGACGAGGACAAGATTTCCGACGGGGCTACCCTTAAGGAGGATCTTGGTATCGACAGCCTTGATTTTGTGGATATTGTGGTGATTGTGGAGGATGTTTTCGGCTTCAAGATCGTGGCCGAGGAAATCAAGCAACTCAGCACTTTTGGGGATTTTTGCAATTATCTGCAACAAAAAACCGAACAATAATGGCAAACACTACTTCCGACAAGTGGAAAGGCGTAACGGGCGGTGGAAGTTTCGGACAGAGGTCGCTTTTCTGGCTCTTCAGGCATTGCGACGTTAGGGTTGGATACTTTTTTATGTACATTGCCATTCCTTTCTATATGATTTTCGGATACAAGAGCCGACGCGCTATTATGCACTATTTCAGGGATGTACACGGCTACGGATGGTGGAAATCACTGTTTGCAACCTGGAAAAACTACAACACTTTCGGCAAGGTGATGCTCGACAGGTTCTCGATTTTCTCGGGTCAGAAAGACAAGTTTCAGGTGGAGTGCGACGGCGTGGAGTTGTTCAATGATTTGGTATCAGCTGATACAGGTTTTATGATGGCTGGATCGCATACGGGCAACTTCGAGATTTGCGGATACCTTCTGCGTCAGGATGTTAAGAAGATTTTCGCGCTGGTGTTCGGTGGCGAGAGCGCTGTCTTGCAACAGAAAAGGTTCGCGCAGTTTGCCTCCAACAATATCGAGATGGTTCCCGTTACCGACGATATGAGCCACTTGTTTGCTATGAATCAGGCACTTCAGGATGGAAATATCATCACGATGCCTGCCGACAGGATCTTTGGAAGCAGTAAGTCTGTTACCTGCAAGTTTGGAAACGCCGAGGCCGATTTTCCTGTGGGGCCGTTTCAGATAGCGGCTATAAGGGACGTGCCTGTCCTGGGCGTTTTCGTATATAAGATTTCAACAAGGAAATATCGGATTATTGTCCGCAAGATACAGTTAGACAAGGAGTTGGAATCACTGAACTCCAAGAAGCGCGCCGAGGCTCTGGCCCGCGAATACGTGAGGATGTTGGAGAATATGGTAATGCAGTATCCGACTCAATGGTTCAATTTCTTTGAGTTTTTCAGGAAATCTCGCACAGATAACACAGATGACACAGATAAAAAATAAAAATCTGTGTAATCAGTGTCATCTTTGCGAAAATATAAGATAATTAGAGTATTATGATTGAGATTTTGTCAGATAATATAGTTTCGCCACTTGGTTTCACGAGCGAGGAGAATTACCAGAACGTGAAATCGGGGAAGTCGGGTATCAGGACCTACGATGATATTTTTGATCTTCATCGTCAGGTGTCGTGCTCCCGTATGGATAGCGAAATGCTTGATAATGAGTTTTCTACATTGGGTTATGATCCCAAGGACTTCACCAGGTTGGAGAAGTCGGCGCTTCTGTCGTCGTGCCGTGCCATAGAGGCCTCGGGCATTGATACAAAGAGCGACCGCGTGGCTTTCTATCTATCCACAACCAAGGGAAATGTGGAACTCCTCGACAAGAATCTCTATGACGACGAGCGTCTCTATCTCTGGAACACCGCCGACAAGATTGCAAATTTCTATCAAAATCCCAATAAGGCAACGGTGGTCTCTAACGCCTGCATATCAGGTATTTGCGCCATTATTGCGGCCAAGCGCGCCATTGAGAGCGGAAGGATCGATACCGCGGTGGTTACGGGTGCTGATGTGCTCTCAAGATTCGTGGTATCAGGTTTCGGATGTCTGAAGGCGCTGTCGGCCGATCCCTGCAAGCCTTTCGACAAGGACCGCAAGGGTCTCAATCTCGGCGAGGCGGCGGCCACGGTAGTTCTCAGAAAGGCTGTGGAAGGTTCGGGAAACTTGAAGGTGATCCGCGGAAGTATCCGCAACGACGCCAACCATATAAGCGGTCCGTCACGAACTGCCGAAGGTGCATTCAATGCTTTAAATGACATTCTTCAAGACTTTGATACTACGCAGATTGGCTTTGTGAGCACTCACGGCACTGCGACTGCATTCAACGACGAGATGGAATCTATCGCTATCGACAGGATGGGTCTTAACGACAAGCCCGTAAACGCTTTCAAGGGCTATTACGGACACACGCTCGGCGCGGCGGGAGTTCTTGAGGCTGTCATCGCAAAGCACTCAATTATGGACAATACCGTAATCAGGACTATCGGTTTCGAGAATCTTGGAACGTCGAAAACCATAAATCCGACGAGAGAAAACCTCTCGACCGACAAGCAATATTTTGTGAAACTTATCAGCGGATTCGGCGGAAGTAATGCCGCGGCGCTTTTCAAAAAGGAGGTTTAAAAGATGGCTTACATTTACGATTTCGCTTATATCAATCAGGAGAGGAAAGTTTTCGGAAAGGGCGGTTACAGATACAATGTTCCCGATAAAGAACTGGCTGAAAATAACTTTCTTACGTCCATTTACCGATTGTGTGAGTTTAGTTATCCAAAGTTCTTCAAGATGGATAATCTCAGCAAGGCAGGTTTTCTTGCCTCGGAACTTCTTGTTGACGAACTTGACGAGAATTTTGAGCGCAAGGACTGTGGCGTGATACTCTTCAACAGGGTTTCATCGCTCACCACCGACAAGAATTTCGAGAATACTATCAAGGATCCCGAAAACTTCTATCCGTCGCCAGCGCTGTTTGTATATACATTGCCGAATATCGTGACAGGCGAGATCTGTATCCGTCAGAAATTCTACGGCGAATCGTCGTTCTATGTGATGGAGGATTTTGATACTCAACGGATTGTGGATATCATAAACGACAGCCTCCAACAAAACAAATACGTTATGACTGGCTGGATAGACGAGACCGCCGACGGCATTAAGGCGCTGATGTTCCTCGTAACCCGCGAGAGCCTCAACAACACCTGGATTCCATTCACGTTGGAGGCTGTGGAGGATATGAGGAAACTTGTTTTTTAGTAAAATGGAACACGGATTACGCAGATGGGGCGGATTTACGCTGTTTTAATTTCTATCTGCGAAAATCCGCATAATCCGTGTTATCCGCGTTCCATAAACATTATGATTAATCATAAAAACGAAATAAAAAATGGAAGAATTAATACTTCAATTGAAAAACGAAATTATTGAGACATTGAATCTTGACGACCTCAAGCCAGAGGATATCAATGCTGATGAGCCTTTGTTCGGTTCTGGTCTCGGCCTCGATTCTATCGACGCTCTCGAACTCATCGTTCTTATGGAAAAGAACTACGGAATCAAGTTGAGAGACGCCTCGGAGGGCAAGAAGATTTTCGTTTCGATAAAGGTAATGGCTGAGTACATTTCGGCTAACAGAACAAAGTAAAAAATCGCACAGATAACACAGATGACACTGATATTCACAGATTATAATATAAAAAAATCTGTGTTATCTGTGTAATCTGTGCGAAAATTAGTCCATAGATAATTCGTTGACAATGAGGGTTTTCGTTACGGGCATAGGAACTATTAATGCTATCGGTGACAATGCTGATAGAACGCTTGCAAGTCTCAAACGTGGGGTTTCGGGAGTATCGAAACTTCAGTTCCTGAAGACTATGCATACCGATCTGCCTTGTGGCGAAATAAAGATGAGTTATGAGCAACTGGCTGATTTTGCCCAGGTTAACCGTAACTCTCCTCTGGTGCGCACTCCGCTGATGGGCCTTATTGCCGCAAGGGAGGCCGTTCAGAATGCGCGTCTCGACAAGAACTGCGGTGCGAGTATGGCCCTGATATCGGGAACCACGGTTGGCGGTATGGACAGAATGGAGCAGTTTTACGACGATTTTGTGAACAACGACTCCCAAAACCGCTATCTCTATCCCCACGACATTGGCGACAGCACCCAGTATATTGCTGATAAACTGGGACTTTTCTCATTTGCCACGAGTATAAGCACGGCTTGCTCATCGGGCGCAAACGCGATAATCTTCGGCGCGGAACTCATCAAGAGCGGTCGCTACGATATTGTGGTGGCTGGCGGTTGCGAGAGCCTTTCAAGTTACCATTTCAACGGTTTCAATTCGCTGATGATTCTCGATAATCAGTTGTGCCGACCTTTCGACGACAGCCGTTCGGGCCTCAACCTCGGCGAGGGCGCTGGCTATGTGGTCCTGGAGAGCGAATTGTCGGTTAACCGTCGCAGAATCAACGCCTTGTGCGAGTTGGTGGGCTACGGAAACGCCTGCGACGCTTTTCATCAGACGGCCACCTCTGAGAACGGCGAGGGTCCGTATCGTGCTATGACAAAGGCGCTTGAGATGGCGAACCTTCAGCCGAACGAAATCGACTACGTGAACGCCCACGGCACTGGCACTCCCAACAACGACCTCACCGAGAGTGTGGCCCTCAAACGTGTTTTCGGCGACAATTCTGTTCCTGACTTCTCCTCCACAAAAGCCTTCACAGGCCACACCACAAGCGCCGCAGGCGGAGTGGAGGCCGTGATCTCGGCCCTCTGCCTGATGAACGATTTTATGCCTATGTCCCTGAATTTCAACACTCCAATCCCCGAAACAGGCCTTCGTCCGCTGATGGAGAACAAACAAAAATGTCTCTGGTATGTGATGACAAACAGTTTCGGATTCGGCGGAAACGATTCGTCGCTGATTTTCTCCCGCCTCTGATGCCATAGTTTTTTTCAGCCACGGAGTGGCTGATTTTGGGATTTTTTGCTATATTTGCCAATCAAATTAATTGGAGCAATTATGGAACGGAAAGTAAGACAAATACCATACGGAGTTACGAATTTTGAGGAGATTCGCAAGAAGAATTTGTATTATGTGGATAAAACCGAGTATATCTCCAAATTGGAGAATGCGGGTTATTATCTTATGTTTCTGCGTCCCAGAAGGTTCGGAAAGAGCCTTATGCTTGCCGTGCTTGCCGATT
>JAZUEG010000086.1:0-3767 GCA_045640025.1 Bacteroidales bacterium | reverse complement strand
GGGTTCCACCTCTTCCCATCCCGAACAGAGAAGTTAAGCCCGCTTGCGCCGATGGTACTGCGATGAAATGTGGGAGAGTAGGTAATCGCCTCTTTTAATCAAAAGCCTTCTGAAGGAAACTTCGGGAGGCTTTTTTCGTTGTATAATTTTGATTGTTTTTTTATATATCGCTATTCATTTTCATACTGTCCGGCAGGTTGACCATTTGCTCTGCCTCGTATCTACTCTTCATCCATATTCCCATTTCACATTCCGTAGTACTTTGCCCTAACTTTTTCCAATAAAATTATTTTAATTTTACTCTATAATTTTTTTTTATATTTTTTTCTGTATCTTTGCAACTGTTTTTATTCATAAATTATTAACATATTCTTTTTTATATGAAAAAACTTATCTATCTTTTGGCAATTGCGGTGATGGCGCTTGCGTTGCCTTCTTGTGGAGGGTCGGGTAATTCACAATCCTCCAATGCCAATCTTCCTGAGCGGAAGATCGTAAGGGTATCAACAGCCCAGCAATTGATCGATGCTATTGGCAATGATACTCAAATCATTATTGAGACCTCTGATGTTCTTGATCTTGAGGATGGAATCATTATCGATGGTATCTCAAACCTTTCCATCGAGTCGGCCGATGAGCGTGTGCACCTTCGTGTTCACAACGAGCAAAGTGATGTTATTTCTGTTTATAATTCCCAATATATTGATCTTTCGGATCTCAAACTTGGTCACAATGTTCCTCGTGGTAATTGTGAGGGTTTTGTGGTTTCTGTTTTAAATTCAAGCAACATCGGTATTTCTGATTGCAGTCTTTATGGCTGTGGTCTGGAAGGATTGTTTATCAATAAAGTAAAGAATCTCACAGCCTTCAATCTTGATATCTATGAGTGTCACGACGAGGCTGTGGATATCAGGGCATACGAAAGCCATACCGATAATATTGTTCTCGATCGTTGCCGTATCCATGATTGTGGTTTGGCTGTTACAGTCTTTGCCTCCGACAAGGATACTATCACCAATGTGGTTTTTAATGATTGCAAGATCAACAGCTATGTATCTTATAGCAAAGGTCAGGTTTTTGCGAATGCTCCTGTCACTTTCAATGATTGTGTGATTGAGACTGCTGATGATATCAGCGACGATACAAAAAAATACGCCACTTTCAATAATTGCAAGATTTCCCGTATTCCCGCTAAGGAGTCTATCGAATACGGCCATGAAGAATATGATTTCCGTGCCGATGACGAGTATTACGAAGGTGAGTATGGCGAGGAGTTTTTCGGTGACGATCCTTTCCCTGTTCCTTTCTTTGAGGAAGAGTTCCCTGAATTCGATGAGTCTAAGCTCAAGGTTGTTACCGTTCATAATTCAGATGAGTTAGGTCAGGCTCTGGCTTCCAATACCAAGATTGTCGTCGATTCCAAGGAGCCAGTTTCATTGTTTGCCATAATTCCTATCAATACCGATTCTGAATGTAGGTTGAATAATATCGAGAATCTTGTGATAGAGGGCGCTGGGGCAGGAGTGGAGCTCAATACCACAAATGCCTTCGACAATGTTATCTCTTTCACCGATTGCAGGAATATTGTTTTGCGCAATCTTACTCTTGGTCACGATGTGGAGCCCGGCTCATGCGATGGCAATGTTGTGAAGCTCCGCAGTTGCGAGGGCGTTGTTATCGATAAATGCAGATTGTATGGTTGCGGTGTTGTAGGTTTGGATGCCTTTGATTCGCGCAATATCAAGCTTCTCAATTCTGAGGTTTACGAGTGCAGCAATAATGCTGTTTCGTTGTATGATTGCTTCAATGTGCTGGTCTCTTCCACCACTTTGCGCGATTGTCCTGCTGGTGTTTATGCTGGTATGTCTGTGGACAATATCCGTGGTGTGGAGTTCGATAATTGTGTTTTCAAGGCCTTGGAAACTCCTGTTTTTGTGGAGTCGTGGGGCATTAGGCTTGTGGACTGCAAGGGTATTCCTTCCGAGATGGATGATCCTAATGTCTTTATCTATAATAATGATTAATTTTTTTTATTCAAACCAATTAATATGAAAAAGCTTTTCTATCTTCTGGCAATAGCTATCGTAGCGCTTGTATTGCCATCATGTGGAGGTTCGGGTTCCAACTCGCAGTCATCCACTGAAAACAAAAACGCCAACCTCCCCGAGCAGAAGGTTGTAAATGTCTCAACAGCTCAGCAGCTTGTTGACGCTATCGCCAACGATACCAAGATCATCATCGATTCCAAGGAGTGGCTCAGCTGGGATTTTCCGATTGATATCTATGAAATCAGCAATCTCACCATCGAGGGCAAGTCGCCTGAGAGGGCCCATATCCGCATCAACGATGCCTTGAGCAATGTTTTCGATATCACAAAGTCTTCTAATATCATTTTGAAGAATCTTAAGCTTGGACACAATGCTCCACGTTACGAGTGTGAGGGTTTTGTGGTTTCCATTGATGAGTCCAGTGATGTAACCCTTGATGGCTGTGATATTTATGGTTGCGGTTTGGAGGGTGTTTACGTAGGTTGGCACAATAACAACAACATACTTATCGACAATTGCGATATTTATGAGTGTTATAGGGTTGGTATCGATATCAATTCTTATGATGGTTTTACCGTTGAGAATGTTGTTGTCAATAATACCAAGATTCACGATTGCGGTCAGGCTATTTCGGTTTGGCAGTCGGAGGGTAATATCAAGGATGTGGTTTTCCAGAGATGCGATATTTCCTGCTATGTGTCAAGCGAGTATGGTCAGATATCAGCCAATAAGCCTGTCTCTTTCATCGATTGCAAGATTGCCACTGCCGATGATTTCTACGACGACTACAAGCCTTTCATGACTTTCGATAACTGCAAGATTTCGCGTATCCCCGGCAAGGAGGCCATTGAGTACGGCCGCGAGGATTACGATGAGATGGCAGCTGACGGCTATTATGAGGAATACGATGAGGAGGAATACGAGGGCGACTCTCCTTACCCTGTATATTTCGATTATGATGAGTTTGTGGAACTCAATGAGAGCAAGCTAAAGGAGGTAAAGGTAAAGAACGCCGACGAGCTGAGAGCCGCTATCGCCTCAAACACCAAGATTATCGTTAAATCCAAGGATGCCATCAATTTGGGCGTCAAGGGTCTTGGAATCAGGGATATCGAGAATTTAGTTATCGAGGCCGACAAGGCTAATACCGAGATTGTGGTCCGCGACGAATATGAGGATGTGATTGCTTTCAACAATTGCAAGAATGTTGTTCTCCGTGGTTTCACATTGGGACACGATGTGGAGCCCGGTGAGTGCGATGGCAATGTGGTAACGGTAGCTTCCTGCGATGGCGTGCTGGTAGAGAATTGCAAAATGTTCGGTTGCGGTGTTGTGGGTTTTTATTCTTACGATTCCAACAATATCCATGTGGGAAATTCAGTAATGTATGAGTGCAGCGACGCGGCCGCCTCTTTGGCCAATTGCAACAATGTGATGTTCGGTGCCTGCACCTTCCGCAATTGTCCTCTTGGTTTCAGGGCTTATTCCGAGAGTGGCCCTATTCGCGGTGTGGTATTGGAGAATCCTATTTTCGAGAAACTTGATCAGATTTTCGAAGTCAGGAACTGGGGTATCAATGTTGTAAATGCCATCGGCATAGATACCGAGGATTTCTCCGAGACCTACGTTTTCTTAAGAAACGACAGTCAGGAGTAGTCTCTGCTTTTACTTTATAAATTTAAGGCGGTTAGCTGAAAAAACTGTTTCAAAGTCGGAGGC
>JAZUEG010000085.1:0-9273 GCA_045640025.1 Bacteroidales bacterium | reverse complement strand
GGTCCAGTATGGCTGACCTGCCGCCATCATTCCGAGTCCGCTGGTTATCTGGTATTTCAGGGTCTGATAGTCGTTGCCTACGTCGCCGCTCCAGTTGATGGCGCCCCAGCGCTGTATTCCGGCGTTTCCGCTGCGGGTAAGGATTACGGGCTGATTGCCGGTCTCGGCCTTGATGCCGTTGTATACGGTTTCAACAACTTTCATCGGGTATACGTTTCGGTAGAATTCGCCCGGAATCTGCTCCTTGCCGATGAGGCGTCCCTCCAGGTCGTCGTTCTCGGGCTCGGTGGCGTCCTGCCAGTAGGCGTCGATTCCGTATGGCTTCAGCAGTCGGTTGTTGAAGTTCTGCCAGTAATATGCGGCTGCTGTGCTGTCGAAGAAGTCGATCCAGTCGGTGTTTTTGATGTAGAATCCGAGGGAGTCGCAGGCCTTGCCGAGTTTTGAGTTCTTGTCGATCTTGCTCCATACCGAGAGCATCAGGCGGATGTCCATCTTGTGGAGCGAGTCAACGAGGAGTTTTGGGTCGGGATAGTTTACGGAGTCAAATTCCATTGAGTTCCATCCAGTGTTTCCCCACCACTGCCAGTCCTGAACTATCATGTCGATGGGAATTCCACGGCGGCGGAATTCGTTGGCGTTTTCCAGTATGTCGTTGGATGATACGTATCTCTCGCGGCAGTGTATGTAGCCGAAACACCAGTCGGGGAGGGCAGGGCATTGACCTGTTACGCTGCGGTAGCTGGCTATCACGTCGTCGGCCTGTCCGGCAAAGAATGTGAAGTCTACGCCGTTGGATACGGGCGATTCCAGCGTGTTGGTCTCGTTGCGGAGGTCGTAATATACCACAGGCTTGTCGTTGGATGTAAGCTCGGCTGTCAGCTTGTGCTTGCCGGCTGTCAGGGTCACGATCTTGGATGTGGTGGGCGGAAGCCATACGTTGTGTACGTCTATTACTGTCTCACCGTCGATGCTGAGGTTGTGTACCCGGGCCATCTTCTGTCCCACATCGAGGAGGATGGAATATTCACCGCCATTAGCTACCTCTATCTCTGCCTCGAATATGTTGTTCTGGCGCTGCTCCTGCTTGTTGCCGGTGGTGGATGTGGCGTTTACGAGCTCTGTGCTTCCGTCGGTGTTGGTCTTGGTGAGTTCTACGCTATTAGCTGCCTTGTTGAACTCCACGAGGCCCATGTTGTTCCAGAGGATTCCGTATCCGGCGCTCGATATCAGCATTGGGATCGATATCTGTGTGTTTACCTGTGTGAGGCGGCGCTGAAGGCCGTTGATGTTGCAGTATCCGTCCTGGAACTGGCCGAGGCCGTAGATGGCCTGTCCGTTTAGCTGGTTGCGGAATTTCATGCGGCTGGCCGTGGTGGGGATGCCTTGGATTTCCGATTCGCGGTTCTCTATCTGGGCCAGGCAGACCGGGGGAGTCTGGCTGCCGGAGAAATAGAAGGTTCCCTCGTTTTTCATGTACTCGATGTCGAGCCTGGGGAGCGAGATTGTGATGCTCTCGCTGTCGTCTTTTACTGAGACTTTCACGTCCTTGTTTTCGCCCTTCACGTAGAACATGTCTTCCAGCTGATACAGGTTTTTTCCGGGCATTACTATGCGTGCGGCATTGTCGGCCAGGGGGATGATTTTTACCGGGCCCTGCGGTGTCTGGATTTCAGGAATTTCCTGTTGACCGCACGCCGTGAGTGTGGCGAGGGCCATGATTGTTATAAGTTTTCTCATTTTTTATGTGTTAAATATAATTGGAATAAAAAGTAGAGACGCACCCGAAGGCACGTCTCCAAAAAACTGAATGCTGTTATATTAAATGTATTAGTATTCTGCTCCCTCGAGTATCACGTGGTAGAATTTCTGCTGACCCTTGTACTCGCAGGTCACTATGGCCTGGTCGGTGAAGCTTTGTGCCTGGTGGATTGTGATGTGCACGTCCTTGTTGCTGCACTTGGCGGCCACGCGTGGAATCATGCCATTAGCTGGCTTGGCTGTGTAGTGGTAATGGTTGGTGCTGGTGTAGCCGTTCAGCTGTGTGGATGGCTCCGGCTTGGCTGGGAAGTCTACCTTCTTGCCGTTTACCGAGATCTCTACATTGGGCACATCGGGACGCATGCACTCGTATTCCTTGTTGCTGAATCCGAGGCCGTAGAGCTCGCCCGCTACCTCGTCGCCATCAGCTTCCACTATCAGGAATATGGCGTGTTTCTTGTCGAGGTTGTCTACCGAGCCTGATACGTCGGCTGTGTACTTGTAGGCGAATTTTGGAGCGTTGGCCGGCACCTCTATTGTGGCTATGCGCTTGCCCTTCCATGTGGGGTTGGCGTATGGGCCGTCGAGCATTACGTGTACCTTGAATGCCTTGCTGGTCTTGGCGGCTATGAAGAGGTTGAATTTGGTGTCGTTGCCCGGCTTGGTGCCCTCAAAGGCCTTGATGCCGAGCTTGGCGTATTCCATTCCGCCAAATCCGAAATACTTGTAGCCTATGGTGTTGCCGTTTTTCAGGTTGATGGTCATGTCGTTGCTCCAGTTGTCCCAGGTGTCGTTCTGGGTGGAGTGGTCACTCATGTAGCATGCGTATCCGGCCGAGTAATAATTATAAGGTGGCAGTCCGTAAATGTAGAAACCCTCGGATGTAACCTCGGCGCCCTCGTAGTGGTGGCCGTTGCTTGCCTTGGCTGTCCATACGTTGTCGGCTGTGTAGGGGTCAAATCCGGTAATCTTTACCTTTCCGCCCTGGGCTACAGATTTCTGGTCGGCCACTATCTTTACAGGGGCCACCATCGACTGGCGCGCCCATCCGTTGCCGCGCGGAGGTCTGTGATAGAATACGTACCATTGTCCGTTGATCTGCTGGAGCGATCCGTGGGTGTTGTGGGCGGCGTATGATGTCACGATGTCGTCGCCGTTCTCGTTGAGCACAATGGCGCGCGAATCCACGAGCACGCCTCCGCATACCCAAGGACCGAGTGGGCTGTCGGCGTAGGCGTAGCGTAGGGCCGAGTTGGTGCTCCACTTGCCGTAGTCGGGGCCTGAGTAGCCCGAGAATACCATTACGTACTTGTTGCCCACCTTGCGGATGGATGACGCCTCAAAGAAGTTGAATGCCTTGAGGTCCTGTCCCTTGGCTATGGCGGGATACTTGGTGTTGGGGTCGCCTATGATGTTGCCGTATGATTCGGATGCGGGGATAAATGGGTCTATCATCTCTGTGCCGGGCTTTACGGAGTACATTGTGTTGGGGTCGAGCTGGGCTGCGGTGCTGTGCTGGAATCCCCAGTATCCGTATACCTTGTATCCGGTGGCATAGTCGGGATCCTTGGGGTTTGTTACCTTGTCCACGAATACCGAAGGGTCGAATCCCAGAACCGAGCCGGACTTTGCCTGAACGTTGTTCTCGGTTTTCTCGGCGTTTATCAGGGTGAATGGGCCATCAGGACGGCTGCTCTTGGCCACCAGGCCCAGGCGGTTCCATCCGCGGGCGTGCGGATACAGGTAATATTCCTTGGCTCCGTCCTTCTTTTCCACGCATACCAGATCGGGGGCAAACATTATGTCCCACTTGCCTGAGAAAGGATTCTGGAATGTGAAAATCGGGCCGTCGTCTCTCCAGTCGGTGAGGTCCTCCACCGGTGCCGACCACGCGTGAACATCGGGTCCGCAGTATTCCTTGGTGCTTACGTCGTGGCTTCCCACGATGTAGATACGCATCTTTCCGGGATTGTCGGGATCCTCAAAAACACGTGGCTCGCCGTCGGGGATGTGCTCCCAGAGAGGCAGGTAGGGGTTTCCGACGGGCTTGTCGCCGGTGTTCTGCGCTGATGCGGGCATGGCGAGTGCGCTGGCCAATGCCGTGATCATTAGGGCTTTCTTCATTTTTTGTTATTAGCTAAATTGGTAAAATGTATTACAATTAAAGATGGTCAAAATTACAATTATTTCTCAAATTTACAAAGCCTCACCAAAAAAATCCGACAGAGTTTTGAAAATTGAAAAAATGGAATTATTTTTGCGAAGTAATTGACAAACATTAAAACCTGATAGAGACATGAAGAATGTAATTATTTTCAATAACGGCAGTCAGACCTTTGGTCTCAACTGCGACAACATCGACATTGTATGGTCGTTTGATGAGGAAAACAAGCTTTACCTGAACATCGGCGCCGTGCAGTACATTTTCAAGATAGCGTCTGCCGCCAAGGCATCCGATGTGTGCGCCAATATCATCTCCGGCAAAATATCGTCGCCCGTGGCCATAGAGGGCTGGTGGACAGAGAACAACCTCGGCGAGGTGGATGTTGTGAAGCTCAACTAACAAGTTTTTTTTAGATTTAGTTAATATACTGTTTCTGCGGTGCTGGTCCTTCTTCTCATTCCAGCGCCGTTTTTTTTTTGTATCAGCTGATACAAAAAAATCTGCGAAAATCCGCTCCATCTGCGTTCTATGATTTCCCATAAATTTCTTAACAATTTCTTAACCTCTACTTTGTGATTTATTTGTTCTAAACACCTATTTTTGTTCCGAAACTTACAAACAGTTCGGAATTTTCCGAACCAAAATGTCAATCAATGGCTGAACTTACAGATATAGAACGCATTGCCAGGCAGAAGGAACTTATAGAGGAGCTTGGAAACCACCTCAACAGGCATGGTGGTCACCAGCTTTGTGGCCGTATTATAGGGCTTCTGTCGTTTTCCGATGCCGAGGATTTCACTTTCGACGAGATTGTCTCCGAATTGCAGGTGAGCAAGTCCAGCGTTTCGGTAGCCCTCAATAATCTCCTGGCCACCAACAAGATAGAGTATTTTACCCGCGCCGGAGACCGCAAAAGGTATTTCCGCATCAAGATAAAGCCCATAGGCGAGGCTATCGAGGAGATGATGCACGATATCAACGCTATATGTCAGCTGCAGAAGCAGGCACTCTCGCTGAAGCCCGACAAGGAAAGCCGCTCGGCCAAGAATATCCAGAAGATGATACAGGGAATCACATTCTTCAGGCAGGCGCTCGATGAGTACAAGATAAAGCTAATGTACGGCAATTTGTAATTTTTAATCAGAATTAACAACAATCCAAAATAATTCATTAACAATCATTATGATTAGGAAAACTTTAACAGGTTTGGCTCTCATGCTGATGTCGGCACTGGCAAGCGCTCAGGTGGCCGATTCTACGCAGAGCGGCCCCGTAGAGCTCACGCTCGAGAAGGCCAAGCAGTATGCCATGGAGCACAACCGTACTGTTCAGGCCGCTGACCTGGCAGTGCAGAAGGCCGAGGCGGCCAAGTGGGAGGCCTTGTCCAACATGCTTGTAAATTTGGACGCTACTCTCAGCTACCAGAACTTCCTGGGATTTGAGCTCAATTTCGGCGGTCAGGCCATTCCGATGCCTAATACCGGAAACCTGGGCATACAGGCAAGCGTGGCTTTCAATGGTCAGATCCTGGTAGGATATCAGCTCGCCAAGATGGCCATCGACATGCAGAACCTATCCAAGGCCAACGACGAGCTCACCGTAAAGAACAACGTTACCACCTCTTACCTCACAGTGCTGATAGCCGAGGAGAGTTTCAAGATCCTTGAGGAGAGCCGTGAGAATCTCGTGAAGACATATAATAATGTGTGTCAGCTGGCCAAGGTCGGCATGACAGAGCAGACCAATGCCGATCAGCTTCAGGTACAGCTGATGAGCGTAGACAATCAGATACGATCGGCCAAGCGCAACATCGAGCTCGCCTACAACGCTCTCCGCCTTCAGCTCGGCACCTCCGCCGACCAGGAGCTCGATATCCAGGAAGACCTCAACTACTATTTTGAGACCACCGACGCCATGTCGGCCACTCTCGACAACCACTCGCTGGAAAACAACCTCACCGTGCAGATGCTCGATAAGAACATAGAGCTCCAGGAGAAGCAGGTGGCCCTCAAGCGCTGGGCTTACGGTCCTACCATCTCGTTTGCATGGCAGTATTCGGGCAAGACCTACTTCGGCAAGAAGGAGGGTCTCAACATGCAGCCGCCAAACGTTCTCGTGGCCACATTGAATGTGCCCATCTTCTCATCTGGTAAGCGCTACATGCAGGTTAAGCAGCAGAAGATAGCTGTCGATATCGAGAAAACCAAGAAGGAGGAGGCTCTCGAAGGCCTGAGGGTTCAAGAGCGCCAGCTGGCATTCAATCTCTCATCAGCTCTCGAGACCTTTGAGACAGCCAAGAAGTCTGTGGACCTCAATCAGAAGATCTTCAAGAATCAGCTGCAGAAATACGAGCAGGGCATGGTATCGAGCACCGACCTCATTACTGTAAACAACACTCTGCTGCAGTCGCAGGGCTCATACATCCAGAGCCTCTATGATGTAATGCAGGCCCAGACAGCATTGCTCCAGCTTTACAACAAATTGTAGAATTAAGATAAACCACTCATAAAATGATAAGTAAAATCAAGTATTCAGCATTGGTGATGGCCGTTGCGGCACTCTCAATGCAGTCTTGCGGCGGCAGCAAGACCACCGATGCCACCAGTGCATCAGAGCCCAAGGCCGTAAAGACCGAGGTAGTCTCGGTAAAGAAGATCGAGAAGAAGGAAGTAATGAGAATCCTCAACTTCTCGGCAGTTCTCCAGGCTTACCAGAAGGTAAACGTGGCTCCTGCGCTCCAGGGCCGCATCATGAAGGTAAACTGCGAGGTAGGCGACCGTGTATCACAGGGCCAGCTGATAGCGCAGATGGACGAGACCCAGTACATATCCACAAAGGTTCAGTACGAGAACAACAAAGTTGACTTCAACCGCATCAAGATCCTGAACGACAGCAACAACATCTCCAAGCAGACATTCGACCAGGCCAAGGCCGGTCTCGAGGTTCTGGAGACATCGCTCGCAAATCTTGAACGCAACACATACATCCGCGCCCCATTCTCGGGCGTAATCTCTGCCAAGAATTATGAGCCAGGCGAGCTGATGGGCGTTAATCCTATCTACGAGCTCATCCAGCTCAACGTTCTCAAGGCCCTCGTTCAGGTGCCTGAGACATATTTCCCACAGGTAAAGGAGGGCATGAAGCTCAATGTAATGTCGGAGACATATCCCGGACAGACATTCCCGGCTACTGTAGAGGTGGTATACCCAACCATCGACGCCAACTCCCACACATTCTCCATCAAGGTAAAGATTCCTAACCCAAAGAACGAGCTCCGTCCTGGTATGTATATCAGCACCAACCTCGAGATGGGAAATGCCGAGGCCATCGTGGTTCCTTACAACTCTGTGCAGAAGCTTCAGGGTAGCGACGAGCGTTTCGTATTCATCAACGACAAGGGCACAGCCCACCGCGTGGTAGTACAGTTTGGCCAGCGTTTCAACGACGAGATAGAGGTGATAGCCGACGAGATAAAGCCCGGCGTAGAGCTCATCATCCAGGGCGCAGGCCGTCTCCACGAGGGCACCATGCTTGATATCAAGCCATTGACAACAGAAAAATAATCATTTTTGATTTTTGATTTTTGATTTTCGATTACTCACATTTTAAATTTTTGATTTTTGATTGCAAGGTTAAATAAAAATCAAAAATCATAAATCATAAATGGAATAAATCGGAAATTAAAAATCATAAATGAATTAAATCATAAATGAAATAAATCAAAAATCAAAAATTAAAAATCAAAAATATTAGACATGAGTATTTACAAAACCGCGATTGAGAAACCAGTTACCACGTCGCTGATATTTGTGGCTGTGATTATCATGGGTCTCTTCGCATTGATAAAGCTCCCGATCGACCAGTTACCCGAGATTGAGCCTCCTTATGTATCAATCATGACTGCGTATCCGGGCAACAACGGTTCG
The DNA here is from genome assembly GCA_045640025.1 of Bacteroidales bacterium. GTDB lineage: Bacteria > Bacteroidota > Bacteroidia > Bacteroidales > UBA3824 > UBA3824. Next base: position 1,425 of record JAZUEG010000085.1, on the reverse strand, counting down.
GAGATCGAGACCAATGTAACCAGGGTGCTCGAAAACTCGCTGAACTCTATTGAGGGTCTCGACGAGATGACCTCTCAGAGCAAGGATAATATCTCCCTCGTTTCAATGAAGTTCCGCTGGGGATACAATATCGATGAGGCTGTCAACGACATCCGCTCACAGATCGACCTCATCTACGAGAACCTGCCAGACGGCTGTTCAAGGCCTGCCGTATTCAAGTTCAATACATCCATGATGCCTATCCTCATGTACGCCGTTACAGCCGACGAGAGCTATCCTGGATTGGAGAAAATCCTTACCGACAATGTAATCAACGTGCTCAACCGTGTGGACGGTATCGGTAACCTCTCTATCTCTGGTGCTCCCGAGCGTTTCGTATATGTGGATGTGGATCAGCAGAAGCTCGATGCCTACGGACTAACACTCGAGGCTGTAAGCAACGCAGTATCAGGCAACAACCTGAACCTCGCATCAGGTACCATGAAGATCGGTAAGGAGCAGTATCAGCTCCGTGTAAAATCTGAATACGAGGAGAGCTCCGAGATCAACAATATCGTGGTATCCACCACACGCGAGGGCAAGAAGGTCTTCATCAAGGATGTGGCCAATGTTCGCGATACCATCAAGGACCTCTTCCTCGATGAGAAGATCAACGGATCTGAGGGCTGCCGTCTCATCATCATGAAGCAGACTGGAGCTAATACGGTGCAGATTGTAAAAGACGTAAAGAAGATGATGGAGGATATCCAGAAAAACCTTCCTCCAGATATCAAGTTCCAGATTATCAACGACTCATCTACCGAGATTATCAACGCCGTTAATGGTCTTTCGGAGTCCATCATGTATGCGTTGATCTTCGTGGTGCTCGTGGTATTGTTCTTCCTCGGCCAGTGGAGAGCGGCTCTCATTGTAGGTATCTGTATTCCTATCTCATTGATAGTATCGTTCCTCTACCTTTTGGCCACAGGATCATCGCTCAATATCATCTCGCTCTCATCTCTTACCGTGGCTATCGGTATGGTGGTGGATGATGCGATTGTTGTGCTCGAGAACATCACCACGCATCTCGAAAAGGGTGAGAAGCCGAAGGAGGCTGCAGTACACGGCACATCAGAAGTGGGTATTTCCGTTATCGCATCAACCCTTACAATGTTGTGCGTCTTCCTGCCGCTGACAATGATTAACGGTATGGCAGGAATAATGTTCCGCCAGTTGGGATGGATTGTCAGCATCATTATGATCGTGTCTACGATTGCGGCGCTTTCTCTCGTGCCGATGCTCTGCTCGAAATTCCTCAAGGCAGGTCCAAAGACCGGAAAACTTCATATGAAAGTATTCGGCCCTATCAATAAATTCCTTGACTGGATATCAAGGGGATACGGCCACGTAATCCGTTGGGCTACTACCCATCGTACTATAGTCATA
>JAZUEG010000084.1:0-2568 GCA_045640025.1 Bacteroidales bacterium | reverse complement strand
GTTTGTCAAATTATTTGAATGCTCAAAAAGCGAAGCAGTCCAGTGTAGAATATGAAATTGAAGAATATGAAGAGCGTTATAATTCAAATAATGAGTTTGGCGAATTTTTGACTAGAAAGGAGCGTTGCAAATTCGAGAGGAGAATTGGTAATTTCTTCGACAGCATAATAAAGGAGTTTTCGAAACCTAATGGCAAACGATCGATTAGGGATTTGGTTTCGGAGTATGATGATATGCTGAAAGCGATTATATAACTCTAGTAACAATCCTCTTGCGTGTATTGCGATTCCTTTTCTTCCGATTGTCGGGCCCAAGTGCCCGACACTTCCAATTCCCGCCTCAAAATCTTTTTTTGATTTCAGCGAGATCTTTTCTATATTTGCGGAGTGGAAATAAAAAAGGATTCACTATGGAAGCAGTTGTTGAAAATTATATGGCCGATAACTTCAGGGTTAAGGTGATGAATTTGCTTTATCAGACTTCTGATATTGAGGTACTGAAAGCCATTGCGGAAAACACCTCTAAAATTCTGAAGGAAATGTTGGCAAAGCCTAAATCGAAAGTAGTGGAAGACGATCCTTTCGCTTGCTTTTCGGGCGATTGGGGAGGTGACCGTGATCCTCACGATATAGCCGATGAAATTCATAATTCTCATTGTTTCACCAGAGAGGTAGAAAGTCTATGAGATATTTGATTGATACCAATGCTGTAATCTGTATGCTAAAAAACAGATTTGGAATTCGTGAACAAATGAAAATTCACGGATTGGAGAATTGCTATGTCTCAGAGATAACATTGGCGGAATTGTATTATGGCATATCTAAAAGTGAGAATCCAAAACATAAGAATGAGGTTGATTTGGTAAAAGATATGTTCAAAGTGATTCCAATAATGTCATCTTTGGAAATGTATGGTCATCAAAAATATAAATTGGAAAAATTGGGACTCCCTATAGACGATTTTGATATTCTTATTGGAGTAACTGCAATTGTTAATGATATGACTTTGGTAACTCATAATACCAAACATTTTGACAGAATTGAAGGGTTGCGATTAGTGGATTGGGAAAAGCGATAAATGTTTTTCGGGAAGAAAAATTTTGCTGATTCCTCAATCTTCTCTACCTACAACAACCCCTCCAGCCTTTCCACGGCCCTCAAAATCTCCTCGCCGAAATTCACGTGATTGCGTAGGAAATCGGATTTTCCGTCAGATATATAGTCGTAGAGTTCGGGGAGCATATTGTCCACGTAGTCACCGATGGCGTATTCGATGTCGTCTTTCTGCCAGTCTATTGTTGAGTACTGGTAAATCCGCTGTTTCTGATGAAAGAAACTGTAAGCAAGCTCTATGCTGTCCTTGGGGAAATTGGGAGTCATTTGTTTTTCAATATTTTACGCCACAAAGATACACTTTTTACACCGAATAATCAAGGAATCACCACACTTTTTGCGGGGAATAATTGTCTGTCCGGCGCCTGGAAGGCGCTACTATTATTAACCGGGTACGCCGAAGAAAGCGCGCATTGTGCGTTTTCTGGCGTGCTCGGCTTAGTGCCAAAGGCGCTAAACCACAACCACCCCTCTCAGCGTCTCCACCACCTTCTCGAACTCAATCCCTTTTGCATACGGATATTTTCGCTGATACTGTTTCCAGAGGCGGTTGAGTTCGGAATTCTGTGATATTCGCTCGATTATGGAATCCGTGTCCTGAATGTTTTGCCAGGTGCCGCGGTGGAGGGCTGTGGCCTTGATGGCCTCGGTGAGTTTCGGTGTTTTTATGCGCTTGGTGGTGCAGAGGATGTGTACGTCGTAGAAATCCCTCATACGGGTTGTGAGCACGTTTCGGCAGAGAATCGTCTCAATCTTCTCGGCGAGGATGGTCTCAATGTTGTATGCTAAGAGGTTGATTTTCTTGTCCTCGTGGAAAAGCGACTGGAAATTGTGCTCCACAGGCGCAGGCGTTATGATGTCGCCCGTGGTGATGTCGATGGATAGGGGAGTGATGATCTCCTCAAACTTGGCCTCAAGCTTCACGCAGAAACCGCCGTAACGGTCGTTCTCGCGCTCGGCCTCAATGGATTTGTAGGTGAAGGTGATGTCGTCGTGGAGGTCTATAGTGCAGATGTAGCTGACAATGGAGCGCACCTCGTCCTCGGAGAGCTTGCAGTTGCGGAGAGTGGTGTCGAGGTCCATTGTGCTACGTGTGTCCAATCCCACTAAAGACGAAATCAGGAATCCGCCCTTTATGACGAATTTGTCCCTGTACTCTGATGCCGAAATTCTCTCGAGCAGGTGCTCGAACATAAAGTTCTGCATTACCACCTGAGGGGCTATCTTGTTTTGCTTGGCGTAGTTGTTTATCCTCGCCTTCAGACTCATTGATTTGCTACTCATCAATAAATGAATAAATTAATAAAAGAATAAATGAATAAAGCTGTAATTGATGAAAGAATAAGTGAATCAAAGAAAAACATAAATTATCGAAAATTAACAAGAATTTTTCAAAAATTACTTTATCAATAAAAATTTATGAGTAATTTATGTTAATTCGTGGTAATTTGTGTTC
>JAZUEG010000083.1:0-8647 GCA_045640025.1 Bacteroidales bacterium | reverse complement strand
TGGATGAATTTCATCGGCTGATAAATCGCAGAATGGCTCTTATCGGGAGCGAGGATTTTCAGGCTCTGCTCGTTTGGAATCTCGAGGTTTACGCTCATTCTGTCAGCATATAGGCCAGCCTCGTCAACGAGTTCCTTGCTTGCCCCGGGAATGCTTTTCAGGTGAATGTATCCGTTGAATCGCTGAGCCCTCAACTGTTTTGCCACGGCCACGAGTCGCTCCATAGTGTAGTCGGGATTTCTGAGAACTCCCGAACTCAGGAAAAGGCCCTCGATATAGTTCCTTCGGTAAAACTCCATTGTAAGTTCCACCAACTCCGAAACCGAAAGCGTGGCTCGCTTAATGTCGTTGGAAATTCGGTTTACGCAGTAAGCGCAATCGTACATACAGCGGTTTGTGAGCATCACTTTCAGGAGCGAGACGCATCTGCCGTCCTCTCCGAAACTGTGACATATTCCCACTCCGCCCACGGTGTTTCCGAGGCCCTTGTCCTTGTTTTTGCGCACGGTTCCGCTCGACGAACACGACACGTCGTATTTCGCCGACTCCGCCAAAACGCGCAATTTCTCAAGTACTTCCTCGGTCATAATATTGTTATTTTATAGAACGCAGATACCGCAGATTAGGCGGATTTGCGCAGATTTTATTCAATTACTTCAATCACTTCAATTACTTCAATCACTTCAATCAGTGTCCTCTCACGAATTGTCCCTCGGCCATTTCAGGGAAACAGCGACCGTCGTCGTCGAGCATTTCGGAAAGTTCCTCCTGCTGACGGCAATAGAGTTCGTATTCAGAGGGCTGAGACTGCTCAGTTTTGTTAATTTCCTCGTCCTTGGTGGGCTGAGTGCTATTTGGATCTGTTGTCTGCATTTTGTCAAAATTTGTTATCGCAAATGTATAAAACTTTCTGCTGAAAAGCAAAAAAGAATTTTTGAGTTGATATTAACTTTTTCAAAATTAGAAGCGTGAAAATAATTCACGGTTATAATTTGGTTTTAATAATTGGATTTGGTAAATTTGCTTAGTTAACCATTAGATATATGAATATGAAAAAGATAATTGTTTATATTTCGTTGTTGCTTACAGCGTTCTCTTTTATTGATTCTCAAATTGCCTATGGGCAAATTTTGTTGGGATTGCCGTATGAGAAAATTAAGGATACAATTAGAGAACCATATACACCAAGTTTCGTCATAAAGGAATTGGGAAATTCTACAATTTCTGTTTCTAATTATTCATCACGTGATTTTAAGGAACGTGACAGTTCTTCCATTTTGGGTTATGTCCATCTGAATAATATCAAGCATTTGATATTGGAGGAACAGTCTGATTGCGCTTGTCAGTCTGATACAATTGTCGAACATTTTACTGGACAAGACGGAACCGATTCAATTGTCAAAACCGCATTATCGAGATTTCAAAAATTGACAAGACCTTTATGCTCGATTACCAATGAATTCCGAAATGGCCGTTGGCATAATGGCTACATTCACGACGAATGGATTTATAGAGATAAGCAATATGATTGGCTTTATATTATCAACCCTATTGATGGAAGAGGACTTTCAGAGAAGTATTTGAGCCGTGAATATCAGTTTCTAAATGATTGGAATTGGGATCAGATTGAGTCTGTCACTATTCCTGAATCAATCAATTCGATTAATTGGGAGGCTTTTGTAGATTGTACAAATCTGGAAATAGTTGTTGTTTATGGTAAACCTAAGTTCGCTCATCACAGGGTTATTACTGAGGTTGAGCCTCAGTATTTGGAAAAATTACGGAACAAGGGAAATCGTTTTTGCAGAATTCGGGCTATAGGGGATACTATGCCCGTTGAGTTTGATTCTCGTTTGTATGATTTGGATAAACAAGTTGCGGAGGCTGAGAATTATTCTACACTTCATATTAATGGGTTTAATGATGATAGTACATATGTGGTACGTGAATGTGTAGAACGATTTGGTAGACGTGGACGCTATGATACTATATATAATGTCGAATCCACTTTTTGGGATATATGTGATATTATTAAAAATTCAGGTAAGGTCTTTGATATTATAATTGAAGAGGATTGTTATTATCCAGAGATTTATTACCCGGCTATTTACGGATTAAAAAATGCGAGATCCATCTCTTTCCCATCAAATGTTAAGGCAATTAGGAGTGGCTATTTTCATAACTTCGATAATTTAACTGACATTACATTGAATGGTTATGTTGATATATATGACGTTGATATTAAAAAAGATATTATAGTTCACGTACCCCAAAAATACCTTCGGAAATACAAGAATCTTTATCAGAAAAAAAAATATCAGAAAAAGGAATGCGTTTTTGTAGCGATAGAGAAGAAATGAATTAAATCTCATTAAAACCCTGACCTCTGCTGTTAGTTGAGGTCGGGGTTTTAAAAGCATTGTTTTAAGTATTCTGTAATATTCTTTGGTTTTATTATTGCGTCAATTACAGTTGTAAAACCTTGTGCAGTTCTAACAACGTTACCTTCGTGTATATCTTTTAGATAAAGTGAGTCATTTTCGAAACGGAATGGAAACGATTGATTATCTTCGTCTTGGAATCCCAAATCGAGAGATTTTACGAATTCATATATTTCGCTCTCTGTTAGGAATTTATTTGAGACCACAAAAACTTGTTGAATAATCATCACAAAACCTTCTGAATCATTGCCGAAACCTATCAATTTTATAAATGTTTCTGGGAAAAGTTCGTTGTGTAACTTTATTCCAACAAGAGATTCAAGCAAATCATAATATTGTAGAGTGTTTTTTAATTTGACAACAGATTCTTTATTGTCGTAGACAACAGATTCTTGCCCACGGCCTATAGGATTTCCGTATTTTTTATTGAAAACCAATTCTGCATCGTCAATCCATATTCCCTGATTTTTTGCCCATTTTTCTATTACTCTTTCTTGTCTTTCATTTTGTTCATCCTGAGTAATTTTTGTTTTTCCATCCATTCTTTTTGGGCTTCTATTTGAGCCACTTTCTGATTGTAAGATAGTGGAGATTGCTTCATTTGTTCTATCTCTTCTATTATTTTCTTTGCAATCATCTGCCTGCTGTTCAAGGAACTCATACCTGTTGTATCTTTTTCTTCCATTTTCTATATCGTTTAATATGTTGTCTAATTCGGTCATAGTCGCCTGTTTTTTTAGTGTTATCTCTGAAGCAAAAGTAAACAAAGCCAAGGCTTTTTCCAAATTAGAAGCGTGAAAATAATCACGGAATTTCACTTATAAGTGTAGTTTTGCCAAAAATGTTTATTACCTTTGCACCAATCAAAGACTATGATACAGAACGCAATATTTAGGGAATGTCTTGCCTCGATTCCTGAAGAGACCAAGGCTGAGTTTGAGTTGTCCTTTGCCATTGCCGACAGAATCGCTTATTTGTTGGAGGCAAAAGGAATGACTCAGCGTGACCTTGCCCAGAAAATGGGAAAGCGTGAATCCGAAGTAAGCAAATGGCTGACTGGCCGTCATAATTTTACAACCAATACATTAGCCAGAATTTCACTTGCATTGGGTTCTCCAATAATCAATGTTGCAAGGAGCAATTTTGATTCCGCTGATGATATGCCTACACATTTCGCGGCTGAGCCGTAAATGCTTATGTAATGACTTCCCTTTTCCTTATACCTTCATTAATTTTTTTAATGAAAATTCTCAATTTCTTATCATAAAATTTTGTAATTTTGTGGGCGAGATTGAATTGAAATGCGCAAGTATCTGTTTTATATATTATTGACGGTTTCGGCTGTTGTTTCTGCGGTTACGGTCTTTGATTGCGACAGGCGGACGGAGGTTTCTTGCGCAAATTCCATTGAGGCCGGCATTTTCGATGATTATTCCGACTATGTTAGCGAGATTATTAGTGTTGGTTTGTCGGCTGACAACACTTTCCGGCAGGAACCTACGGCAGGTTCGGGCAGTGTGGGGCAGAGTCAGTTACATAAAAACTATACCAACAAATTCCTGCTTGACGGTAGGGCGTCGGCATCCTACAAATCGTTGTTTCTGAAACGGCTTGATATCAAGAACTCGCTGTTTGGCGGTTGCCGTTTTCTATTCCTTATTTGCGTTCTGCGGAATTGATTTCTGATATCCAATCGATTGAGATAGAGTGTGGAGTTATGTGGTGATTCGTTTTTTAGGAACCATTTAAATTCATCATTATGACAACAGATTTTCTCTCTATAGCAAAGGATATTCAGAAAATAAGCAACGGCAAGGTGACGGCTACCGAGAAGTGCAATCTCTGTTGGATTGCGGTTATCGCGTTGGGCCTCAGTATGTTCTATGTTCAGAATCTTGTGGATCCCGACAACGGCGCGCCTACAATGGCCCTCGTTACCTTGGGGCTTTTCGGCGTGGTCTATGGCCTTGTAATGCTGATGAAGCACGATACGCTTTATGTCTCGGACGGCAAGAAATTGCGCCTGTATGACTTCGATTTCGACCTTCAGGCCAAGAACGAGGTTATGAGGTGTTTCCACGACGGCGACTTTCATCATCTTACGGGCATCGGTTACAGAGCCACCGCCAAGATGAAACTTAAGGTTTTGGCCGACAACGATTTCAGCATCGTATATGCCCAGCCTTTCTGTTACGAGCCTTACGATTATTTCCCGGCATCAGAGACCCGAATCCTCAACGAAACCGAGGCCCGCGATATGCGTGAGTTCGTGAGGTTGAGGGGATAGTTTCTGGATTTTGCGGATAGAGAATTTTATGAGAAAAAGCCACGCTCAGGGAGTGTCTGGGCGTGGCTTTTTTTACTCCAACAATTTCCGAAATTTCTCTGGACATTTTTTCAATATGAACGAGACATTGTTGATTGCCATTCCGTCGTCCGTAACCTCAAACTGACCTAACGGATTTTTGTATTCCGTGTCCTGCTTGCTGTATTGACGGCAGATGATTTTTGTGTATTTTCCCGACAGCGTCTCGTAATCTTTTTTTAGTTGGAAGGGGTTCGAGACATTGAACTCCTTGATGAAATCCTCGTCGCCATTTGCGCTGATTCCATACATTACGAATGTTTTGGATTCATCTACAAAATGCATTTGTTTCCAAACGGCGCGTTCTTTTTTACCAAGATATTCCACAAGTTCGCGCTCTTCGTCTGTTAATATTGACGTCTGCAACAAATGGTAATAGAATGATTCTCTATGCGCTTGGTCGCCTTCGGGCATTCTGTTTACCAATTTGATTATCTCAATGGTAGTCAGGATTTTGTCCTTGTATTTATCCTTCTCTGATGCTTCAGGTAAAAAACGCAAAGCGTATTCGGTATAATGCCTCTGAGTCTCAGCGTCCTCTACAAATTTGCGTTGCAGTTTGTTGTTCTTTATGTAGAAATATTTGTTTTGGGGGTCAATTGATATTCTTGGATAATCTTTAGAGTGATCAAATGTGCCACAGGGATCGTCGTAATAGAAATCGTCCTCGATATGCTTTACCGTTGAGGGGAAATGGATTGAGGATAATCTATTGAAGTTGAAGGCGTAACTGCCAATATACTCCAGCCCTTCGGGGAGTATTATACGGTTGTCTGATTTAATGGCGTTGTCGTCTTCAATAGATTTCAGAGATTTTGGAAGTATGGTGTTTCCCAAATGCTTGCAACACTGATATGGCAAAACTTCCACCTTGTAGGGAATCACTAACTCATACACCTCAATATAAAGGAAAGTTGATTCACCGAGTTTTTCGATAGAATTCGGCAAGTTCAGATTTTCCAAATTCTCACAATTAGCAAATGCGTAATTGCCGATTTCCTTCACGGACTTGGGCAAATTAATCTGCTTGGCCTCGTAAGCGCTGAATGCACAATTTCCGATTATCCTGATACCTCCTTTTACTGATATCTGCTCGGTATCGTTGGTGTGGATAAGTACCGATTCGTCCTCAGAGTAAATATCATTTCCAATTTTCTTGAAGGTTTTTGAATAGTTGGAATTGTAGAATATTTTGGTAAGAACAGGAATTGGGGCTAAGTAATCCTCGCAATACTGCTTGATATAGACCTCGATATCGTTCACGTAGCCTGCCTTGTAGGTGACATTGCAACACGAAATATCAATGTTTTTTATTGTAGATTTCAAAAATGCCGAATCGCAATTTTCAATATCCTTCACGTCGATATCGCCCACAAACTCAATAGTCTCCTCGTGCGGATTGTCAGCAAGCCATTGCTCAAGAGTAGTTTTTTCAGTTTCGAAAATCATAGTTTTTTTTGTTTGGTTTTTGCAAAGATAGGAAATTTTTCACTGACTTTTTTCCCATTGCAAAATTTCAGTAATAATAATTTCTTGTCTGTCCTGAGTTTATCAAATCATCCATATCATCCTCCGAAATCACTTGTGGGTAGATATTGCCTCTGAATGGCATTTTGTTGTATTCACTGATTTCTTCGGTGTGTTTGTCTATTTCTGACAATTTGAAATATGGGTAGGCGACTCCGCTGAATTCTATTGAATTGTCGGACATTTTTATGCTGTCGCCGATAATATTTAGGGCGTCGTCAGATATGATTATCGCATAGGGATTTATGTCTCTTACGGTTTCAGACAGCCATTCCTTTGTTGCCGAAAAGAATGCGATGAAATCTTCAGAGGTCTTTATTGTTGGTAGTGTTTTGGGAGTCAATGGAATTCCTATCGCTTCATATTTCTTGACAATACCAGCCCTGTCGAATTCATAACTGCCCTTTTGGCTTGGGTCGTATATGAACATAATATTCGGAAATTCTCTTGAAAAGTATGTGAAATTCGACGAGCATTTTTTTGAGCATTCTAAACAGCAACTGTCAAGGTCTTTTTCCGTGCAATAAGGGTAAAAATCCTTTTTGCCCATTGCTATTTTTGCGTACGCTTCAGTTCCGTCAGACATTGGCAAAAGTTCGTAAAGACAACCATTTACCTCATAATAGCCATATTCACTGCTGTATGTATCGCAGGGGTGATACTCAGCAATCTGAAATGCGTCAATATCAGCGAATTTGCCGGGTATTTTGTGTATCTTATGCCTAAACTCTTCAGGAATCTGATCAATTTTCGCAGGATGAGTTGGCGTATGAAGTTTCTTGGGCAGTTGATTTGTCCAATATGGCTGATGATATATGTAATATGGTGAGTTGTTGAAGTTGTATTCGTGACTGATATTATGGTTATTGCCAAATAGGCAACTTATGTAATAATCTTGTTCGGAATACACCTCAATGATTAATCCTTCGTCAATCATAGCCTTTAGCGGACCTGTGATTGAAATTATTTTATAATCCTTGTCTAACTCGCAACATTGGTGTGCGCAAAAACTATAAAGTTCAAGTGTTTCGGATATGCACCAGAAATCAGTGATTTTTGGTGATTTGCTTAGTTCCAAAAAACGTTCCTTTTTAGTCTTGTCAATTTTTACGGCACAGTCATACCAATACTCTTCTTCCTCAGGAGAGTGTGGCTGATGAAACATATCCAGAATCTGCTCGTCGGTAAGATTGAATCTTGTGATTTTTTTGTTTGCCCAATCCTCCCAATGTCCAAATCCCAACTCCTCACAGCAAGTCTGCTCAACGCCCCACGGCACAGGACCGTTTTCGTCGTAATCCATTAACCCCACATTGCCCTCGGCATCCACAATATACCAAGAGGTTGACATTGAATGTGTGGCGGGATATTCCTTGTCTATAATCATAGTTTTTTTTGTTTGGTTTCTGCAAAGATAGGAAATTGGGTTGGGATTGGCAAAGAAAAAAAGCCGTACAAATTCCAAAAAAATCTGTACGGCTTTAATCATCAAAATCTCAGACGCACGGCCGTGCGTCTCTACGTGCAATCAACCTATTTCAACTCAATTGTCTGGGCCTTGCCGTCGTACTTCACCTCAATGCCCTTGGCATCAGGATCGTAGGCTACGGCATTCGATGAAGATACGTAAACCACTGTGAAGGTCCTCTCCTTGAGCATACCTGGGAACTCGCCCTCGCGGTCGGCGATTGTGAGAGTCTTGGAGGCGTCGTTGTAAGAGAACTTGATATTGGCGAAACGGCCAGCCTCGTAGCCGTAGTTGGTACCCTCGTCCTCATAGAGAGAGAACTCGCCGTCGGCTCCTGCGTAAACATATACGCGGATATTCTCAGCCTGCTTCTGACGTGTGTACTCCAATGCCGGGCCAAAAGGAATTATAGAGCCTGCTGGCACATACAATGGAATGCGCTCGTAAGGAGCCTCCACAGTCTTCTTCTCGGCGCCGTTAGAGGCAACCGCACCAGTGTAGAAATCGTACCAAACCTTGCCCTGTGGGAAGTAAACCTCCTTCTCGCGGGCGCCGTACTGGTAAACTGGGTTCACCATAATAGAAGGTCCGAACATAAACTGATAAGCGATATCAAGCACGTTCTTGTCGGTGCCGAAATCCATCACCATAGGTCTCATAATCGTGTAGTCGTCGAAATACACTTTCGCTGCAAGCGAATAAATATATGGCATCAGACGGTAACGGAGATCGAGGTAATACTTGATAGACTTGTAGGTAGGATCGTTCTCGGGAGCAATGTTCCAGGGCTCGCGGAATGGGAACTGACCGTGAGAGCGGTACATTGGGGCAAACGCGCCCACCTGG
>JAZUEG010000082.1:0-1502 GCA_045640025.1 Bacteroidales bacterium | reverse complement strand
CGGCCTTCGATCTCCTGCCCGAGCGTCAGAGGATTATGAATATTGGCTGTGTGGGTTTTGTATCCAAGCCCATCGACCGCAAGGTTCTGCTCCAGAGCATAGCCAAGGTTATCAGATAGAGAGCTAACAGGATATCACGCCATTAGCTGATATAATAATAACATATACTACTAACACATACATAATGGATTGGTTTTCGCTAATAACAGGCATATTGGGAGGCCTCGTGTTTTTCCTCTACGGTATGGACCAGATGAGCTCCGGACTCAAGAGCGGTCTCGGCGACAATATCCGTACCATACTTACACGCCTGAATACCAATAGGTTTAGCCTGATGTTTACCGGCATACTCGTTACTGTGATTACCCAGAGCACCGGCGCCACCACGGTGATGCTCATCAGCTTTGTGGAGACCCACATCATGCAGTTTGCCGAGACTGTGCCGGTGATCTTGGGAGCTAATATAGGGTCCTCGGTCACCAGCCAGATTATCGCCTTCGATATCGCGGGATACGCCATTGTGCCGGTGATAATTGGATTTTTCATGAAATCGTCGAGCCGCGATGTTATCCGCGACGGAGGCAACGCCATTTTCGGTTTCGGACTCGTGTTTTTCGGAATGCAGTTTCTCGGCAAGTCGGTGTCGGTGCTCAAGGATGTGCCGGCGTTCACATCGTTTATCACATCAGCTGGCAATCCCTTCCTCGGGCTACTGGTGGGTACGCTGGCCACTTGCGTGATGCAGAGCACGGGAATGTTTGCCGGCATTCTGATGGTTTTTGCGCGCGAGGGACTCATAGGCGTGGAGCAGGCTTATCCCATGGTGATAGGTTCGTGTCTCGGCACATGCCTCCTTATAGTAATAGCGTCGGTGGGCACTTCCACTCAGAGCAAGCGCACGATGATGGCCCACGTGCTTACCAAATTCCTGGGCGCGGGCATTTTCCTCTGCCTTACTCCGCTTACTGTGCCGTTTCTGGAGTGGTGGTCGGAGTCGCTTGATTCGTCGCCCGAGAGGTTGATAGCCAACATACACCTTTTCTTTAATGTAGGAATGGCGTTTTCGCTATTGCCGTTCACCAATCTCCTGGTGATGTGGATAGAGCGCATTGTGCCCGATAAGACAGCGCCTGATGCCGTACCACATCTCCGTTTCATCGATAACAGCGTGATAGCCATGCCTCAGTCGGCCATGGAGCTCTCGGTTTCGGAGACTGCCACTCTCATCAAGCTTACCGGCCGTATGGTGAGCAATGCCATATCGCCGTTTGTGGATTACGACCCGGCCAATGCCCAGACCAAGCGCGACAACCTAAAGATTCTCAGCAATATAGATGTTAAGGAAAACAAGCTCGGATACATTGAGGAGGAGGTGCGCAAATATCTTTTCCAGATAGGAAGGCGCGATATCACTCAGAGCACCACCCGTCAGATTTTTGCGCTGCTGTCGGTATTGGAGCAGACTGGCAGAATAGGAGAGGTGGTTCGCAGGAGCATTGTGC
>JAZUEG010000081.1:0-5581 GCA_045640025.1 Bacteroidales bacterium | reverse complement strand
GCCCGAGCTCATATTCGACCACCCGCAGATGGTGAACGAATCGCTCAAGAAACTGCAGCAGGTGGCATTCACCGACCTCATAGGCCGCGAGCTCCTGCCCGAGAAATTCACCCTGTCGCAGCTCCACAAGCTATACAGCGTAATATTCGGCAAGACATTCGATTCGGCCAACTTCCGAAAGAAGATATTAGCCACACAGCAGCTGATAAAACTCGACGAAAAAGACACCCTGTCGAGCAAGAAAGGTGCTTTCTACTATAAATTCAAGGAATAGATGACCATCACCACACTTATAATAATAGGCACATGCGTGATATCGCTGGCCGCCATGGAGAGGCAGAACATAATGCCCGAATCGCTCCAGAGGCCAGAGTGGACAGGCAGCATGAAATTCAACGCCTATCAGATATGGCACCACGGGCAGATATACAGGCTGCTGAGCCACGGCCTCATACACGCCGACCTCTGGCACCTGGCATTCAACATGATAACGCTGTACTACTTCGGCAACTACGTGGAAGAATCCCTCGTAATGCTGAAGGGCAACAACATAGGCAAGCTCCTCTACCTGGACCTCTACCTCACCGGGCTGGTGGTGTCGTCGTCGGTAGACCTCATCAGGCACCGCGACCACACATACTACAACGCCGTGGGAGCATCGGGCGCGGTATCGGCCGCCCTGTTTGCCGCCATACTGCTCAACCCATCCATGAAGATAGCCATGCTGCTGATACCCATACCCATGCCGGGCTGGGTATTCGGAATACTGTATCTGCTGTACTGCTTCTACATGGCCAAGCGCGGCGGCGACAACATAGGCCACACAGCCCACGCAATGGGAGCCATATACGGAATAATATACATGCTGATAGCGGAGCCGGGACTGCTGAGGCATTTCATAAACACACTGGCCAGCTAATACAGAACAAATGAAAACCAGACTTGCAATATTGGACCGCGACGGAGTAATAGACGACAACTCGCAGTGCTACTACGTATACCAGAAGAGCGACTTCAAGTTCAACCCCGGAGTACTGGAGGCCATAGCGGCGCTCACACGCGAGGGCTACACACTGGCCATAGTATCCAACCAGAGCGGAATAGCCAAGGGCGAATACACACTCGGCCAGATCAACGAGCTGCACCAGTGGATGTGCGGAGCCATAGAAGAGGCCGGCGGACACATAGACCCGTCGCGCATATACATCTGCCCCCACCACCCCAGGCACACCAACTGCCTATGCCGCAAGCCCAAGCCGCTGCTCCTGGAGAGGGCCATGGCCGCAGCCGGGGTATGTGCAGCTGATACAATATTCATAGGCGACTCACCCACCGACGTGGAGGCAGGCACAGCGGCCGGCATAGTCACCTACAAGGTGGAGCCCAACGGAAATCTATACAGCCAGCTGATACAGTACAAAGTGATAGAAAAATAAAACGCCATCAGCTGAAAAAAAAATAAAACAAAAACCAAACAGGAAAACAAAAATGGCAACCAGCAAGTACTTCCTGCTGAACGGCGAGCTTCAGCTGGAAGACACCAAACAATTCCACCTGCGCAACAGGGCCATCACCATGGGCGACTGCATAAAGGAGACCATACACACCTGCGGCGACAGGCTCTGCTTTTTCGACGAGCACCTGAGGCACCTGAGGGAGGGAATGGCAAAGGCGCAGATGCAGATACCGGCCAAATTCGACAACAGCGACGACGAATTCTACACCGAGATATCCAAGCTGCTGAGCAAGAACAGGACATTCCGCAGCGCCAACGTAACCATAATGGCATACCGCACCGCCACCACAAACATCGCCATGCCCGACCCCGTGGAATACCTCGTGACCGAGGACAGCGTAGACTACCTGGGATACGACATCAACAGGGACGGCCTGAGGATAGACATCTATGACGACGACGCCAAGCCCGTAACCAAGTACAGCGCATACCAGACCCAGGCCGACACCCTGATGACGGCCACCGTGCGCAAGCAGTGCATAATGAAGAGGCTGAACGACATGTTTCTGCTGACACCCGACGGCCACCTGTCGGAATCGGCCATGGGAGGCAACATCTTCATAATACAGGACGGCACGCTGATGACCCCGCCAGCCAGCGACGGATGCCACACCGACGTATTCAGGACCAAGGTGATAGAAGCCGCATCGAAGGCGGGACTCGGCACCTGCACCGACCGCCACCTTACACTGGACGACCTCCTGAAATGCAGCGAGATCTTCCTGGGCAGCACATCGTTCGGCATACGCTGGATAAGCGCGTTCCGCAGCAGGAGATTCATAAAATCGAAGGCACAGACCATCCACAACAGGATAAACGAGATGTATCAGGCCGAGCGCACGGAAAACCCCGACGCCCAGCAGGATAATTAGAATAAACCATACAACTTACAAAAAATGAGAATATTAGGAATAATACCATCGAGATACGCTTCCACTCGATTTCCCGGCAAGCCGCTGGCAATGATAGGATCCAAGACCATGATTCACAGAGTATACCTGCAGGCCAGCAAGGCTTTCAGCGATGTGGTGGTAGCCACCGACGACCAGAGAATCTACAACGAGGTAAAGAAATTCGGCGGCAATGTGGTGATGACATCAGAGAGCCATCAGAGCGGCACCGACAGATGCGCCGAGGCCGCCACCAACTACTGCAAGGAATCGGGCAAGACATTCGACGCCGTAATCAACATCCAGGGCGACGAGCCTTTTGTACGCCCCGACCAGCTGCAGAGCCTCGGCAACCTCTTTGAGGACAAGGACGTGGAGATAGCCACACTGATAAAGGAGGCGTCGGAGGACGAGATATTCAACGAGAACGCCGTAAAGGTGATCACCAACCTGAAGGACGAGGCCATCTACTTCAGCCGTAACGCAATACCTTTCATGCGCGGCAAGGACAAGAGCGAGTGGCACAAGAATTTCACATATTACCGCCACATAGGCGTATACGCCTACCGCTACGACGTACTCCAGAAAATAACACTTCTGCCGCAGAGCAGCCTGGAGCTCAGCGAGAAACTGGAGCAGAACCGCTGGATAGAAAACGGATACAAGATCAAGATAGCCCGCACTGATTTCCAGGGCCTGGCCGTAGATACTCCCGAGGACCTCCAGAAAATTCTCGACACCATGGACCTCGACTAATGATAAGGAAAACAGAACTGCCGGACCGCTGATATATCAAAATAATATGGCGCGCAAGCCATTGGCGGCCCGGCAATATGTTTTTCATAAAAAAACAAGGCACAATATTTGAAATAATAAAAAACATATCTTTTTCTGAAACAAAAGGCAACAAAACTGCGTATAAAATAGGAAAATAAGAGAAAAACAGAAACACCAACAATTAAAAAGGAAAAACAAAATGAAAAGAGGATGCAAATATCTGTTGGCCAGCGCCATAGCGGTGCTGATGTCGAATGCCGTGATGGCACAGCAACAGGAAAAACCTGCCGTAAATCCTGATTTTCTGCTCATCAACCAGAATCAGAACAGGCATGAGGCAATAATATACCCCAACCCCACCACCGGAAATATCATAAAAATAAAATCATCGATACTCATCAAGAGCATCGAGATAATGACCATGATAGGCAAGTGCATCCAGCAGGAGACCAATCCGCACATGATATACGACGACATCACTCTAAACCTTACAAGCTGCAATCCAGGCACATACTACGCAAAAATCACTTTCGAGGACAATCAGACTGTAATAAAAAAGCTGATTGTGCGCAAATAAAACAAAAAAAAATTTGATTATTAGATATAATTGAATATCTTTGTAGCGTAATTTCAGACAACGAAATATACACATATTCCGGAGACAATCCTCCATAACAAAATCACTTAAGAAACATATTTTTATGAGAGTTTAATAAAAAAAGGGATTTGTATATCTATATGCCCTCATATTTTTTATTAAATTACCGCAAAATATTTCTAACTAAAAACTTATATGTACGACATACTTGAACTAAGACAGAAATTAGTACAGGAATTGCGCGAGATAGCCAAATCACTTGATATTCCAAGAGTGGAAAATTTCAAAAAAATGGACCTCGTATACGAAATTCTTGACAGACAGGCTACACAAGCCGCCCGGGCAAACACCAGCGAAAACCCTGAAGAATCGGCTCAACAATCTGAACAGCCGCAAAAAAAGAAACGCGGACGCCCACGCAAAGACCGCTCCAACAACAATCAGCAGCAGCGATTTCCACAGCAGCAACCTCAGCAGCAGCAACCTCAGGAAAACCAACAGGAACAGAATCAGCTGGAAAACACCGATCAGGAAAAGGCGGACAACCCAAAGCAGAACAACGAAGCCAATACCGAAAACAAGCCACGCGAGAGAAAACACCACAGGCTTGTAATCAAGAAAAAAACTATAGAGCCAGTGGCATCATCCGCTGCCGACAATAATACCAACAGCGACAACAGCGAGGACAATCAGCAGGCCACTCCCGAAAATACAGAAAAACAACCGTCAGCAGAGCAGGAACAGGCCACAGCCGAAAAAACCGTATCAGCTGAAAACCAATACACAGCAGATCCAGAGCCTCAGACTGTGCAAAACAGCGCATACGCGCCCGAAAACATTAATTATCAGGAAATTCAGGAGCCTCCCCAGCAGGAGGATTATAATAACAGCAGAAAACCCGCTTCGATATACGACCAGGACGGCGTAATCACCAATCAGGGTGTATTGGAGGTAATGCCCGACGGATACGGATTTTTGCGCAGCGCCGACTTCAATTATTACAACTCGCCAGATGACATCTATGTGGCCCAGACTCAGATCAAGAGATTCGGCCTGAAGACCGGCGATACTGTAAAGGGTACCATAAGACCTCCCAAGGAGTCGGAAAAATATTTCCCTCTCATCAATATTCTCGAGATCAACGGACGCACACCGGAATATATACGCGACCGTGTGAATTTCGACTATCTTACACCACTATTCCCAGAGGAGAAATTCGACCTTACAGGCGGACGCCACGGAGAAATTCTCTCGTGCCGTATTGTAGATATGTTTGCCCCTATAGGAAAGGGTCAGCGCGGTCTTATCGTGGCACAGCCCAAGACCGGTAAAACCATATTGCTGAAAGACATAGCCAATTCGATAGTAGACAATCATCCAGAGGTTTACCTCATAGTACTGCTCATCGACGAGCGTCCCGAGGAGGTTACCGACATGAAACGCTCTGTAAAGGCCGAGGTAATTTCGTCCACATTCGACGAGCCTGCCGAGAAACATGTAAAGGTAGCTAATATCGTGCTCGAAAAAGCCAAGAGAATGGTGGAATGCGGTCACGACGTGGTAATTCTTCTCGATTCCATCACACGACTTGCACGCGCATACAATACAGTACAGCCAGCCTCTGGAAAGGTTCTTACCGGCGGTGTGGATGCCAATGCCCTCCAGAAACCCAAACGCTTCTTCGGTGCCGCACGAAACATTGAAGGCGGCGGATCTCTCACCATTCTGGCTACTGCCCTTACCGAAACCGGATCCAAGATGGATGACGGCATCTTCGAGGAATTCAAAGGTACGGGGAAT
>JAZUEG010000080.1:0-7515 GCA_045640025.1 Bacteroidales bacterium | reverse complement strand
ATCCATCTACCTCGGCAAGGACAGCGAGGTGATGGAAAACGCAGTAATCCACGGATCACTGGCCCTCTGCGAGCACTCTTGCGTGAAGATAGGAGCCAAGATATACGGCGCCACCACCATGGGCCCTCACACCAAGTGCGGAGGCGAGGTAAACAACTCCGTAATCTGGGGCTACAGCAACAAGGGCCACGACGGTTTCCTCGGGAACTCGGTATTGGGCCAGTGGTGCAACTTAGGCGCCGACACCAACAACAGCAACCTCAAGAACAACTACGCCGAGGTGAAGCTCTGGAGCTATGCCAAGAGGCGTTTCGTAAAGACGGGACTCCAGTTCTGCGGCCTCATAATGGGCGACCACAGCAAGAGCTCGATAAACACAATGTTCAACACGGGAACCGTAATCGGAGTTAGCTGCAACATATTCGGCACGGGATTCCCGAGAAACTTCGTGCCATCGTACTCATGGGGCGGCGCCGACAGCGGATACGAGACCTATCCGCTGAAGAACGCACTCACCACCGCGCAGATAATGATGAAGCGCCGACACATAGACCTCGACGAGATAGAGACCGAGATCCTGACCCACATCTTCAACGAGACCGAGGAACTGAAATAACACAGATGAAAGACGAAAAGTTTGGACACATAGGCATGATGATGCAGGGGGGCGAGATGCCCACCGTAATACAGATTCCGATAAGCGACCAGAACGAGAAAGTGGACTGGCAGAGCATCGGCGGCGAGCTTCCAGTATTGCCGCTGAAGGGAAACGTATTGTTCCCACAGATGATAATGCCCATACAGTCGGTAAGGACATCGTCGGTGGAGCTGCTGAAAACCTGCTACAAGGAAGGCAGATACCTGGCCGCGGTGGCCCAGCGCGACAACAGCAACAACAGCCCTCAATACGAGGACCTATACGACTACGGCTGTCTGGCCCGAGTGGTAAAAGTGCTTCAGCTGCCCGACGGATCGGCCGCGGGAGTGGTGCAGGGCGTATCGAGAATCAGGATTACCGGTAAGGGAAGCCTGTGTGACCCCAAAAACGACTTCATAACCGTAACATACAAGCCATGCCGCGACTATCATCCCGACAATAACGACATGGACTATCAGGCCCTCACGGAATCGATCCGCAACACCGCGATACAGATTATCGAGATGGCGGGCGAGCTGCCTCCCGAGGCCTCGTTCACGATAAGGAACATAGAGGCCCCGTGTTTCCTGATGAGTTTCGTAATCACGCACATCAGCATAGACACCGAGCTAAAGGTGGACCTGCTGGCGATAAACTCAGTGAAGAAACGCGCCATGGAGCTGCTGGCCATGCTCACCAACGAGCAGGAGAAGGTGAAGCTCCGCGGCGACATTCAGCACAAGGTAAAGCGCAAGCTCGACAAGGAACAGCGCGACTATTACCTGAACCAGCAGATAAAGGCCATACAGAAGGAATTAGGCGCCGACCCCACACAGGAACAGCTGAAGGAGCTGGAGGCGCGCGCCAAGCAGAAAGACTGGCCCGACCACGCACGCGAGGCCTTCGAGAAGGATTTCAAGAGGCTGAAGACCATAAATCCACAGAGCCCCGATTTCGCCATAGAGCTCAACTACGTGCAGACCATGCTTGACCTCCCATGGAACGAGTGCACCGAGGACGATTTCACCATAGAGAGCGCCAAGCAGACCCTCGACGCCGACCATTACGGACTCGACAAGGTGAAGGAGCGCATCCTGGAATATCTGGCCGTGCTCAAACTGAAAAACAACCTGAAATCGCCGATACTCTGCCTCTACGGGCCTCCAGGCGTGGGCAAGACCTCATTGGGCCGCAGCATAGCCAACGCCCTGGGCAGAAAATACGTCCGCGTGTCGCTGGGAGGCCTTCACGACGAGGCCGAGATCCGCGGTCACCGACGCACATACATAGGCGCGATGCCGGGTCAGATAATACAGAAAATCAGAAAGGCCGGCAGCAGCAATCCCGTATTCATACTCGACGAGATCGACAAGGTGACATCGGAGGTTCACGGCGACCCAGCGTCGGCCCTGCTGGAGGTACTGGATCCCGAGCAGAACAGGGAGTTCCACGACAACTACCTCGATATCGACTACGACCTGAGCAACGTGCTGTTCATAGCCACGGCCAACAACATCTCAAAGATTCAGGACGCCCTGCTCGACCGCATGGAGATGATAGACGTATCGGGCTACGTGGCCGAGGAGAAACTGGAGATAGCCAAACGCCATCTGATACCAAAGGTAATTGAGAACCACGGCCTTACGCCAGACAATCTCCAGATGAGCGACAATGTGGTAAACTTCCTCATAAACAACTACACCCGAGAGAGCGGAGTGCGCGAGCTCAGCAACGTGCTGGCCTCCATAGCACGAAAGACCGCCGTAAAGGTGGCCAGCCACGAGGACTACAGCACCGAAATCTCCACCGACTACATACAGAAGGCTCTCGGCAAGCCAAAATACAGCCACGACGAATATTACGCCACAAGTCAGCCCGGAGTAATCCCCGGCCTGGCATGGACATCGGCAGGCGGCGAGCTGCTCTACATAGAATCGCTGCTATGCAAGGGCAACGGCACCATGAACATTACAGGAAACCTGGGCAAGGTGATGAAGGAATCTGCCGAGATAGCGCTCAACTACCTCTGCGCCAACGAGGAAGCCCTCGGCATCGACCACCGTATGTTCAAGGAATACGACCTGAGCCTCCATTTCCCCGAGGGAGCGGTGCCCAAGGACGGGCCAAGCGCCGGAATCACCATATTCACGGCCCTGGCATCGCTGTACACACAGCGCCCCGTAAAGCCGCAGATAGCCATGACTGGCGAGATAACGCTATCGGGCCGTGTGCTCGCGGTGGGCGGCATCAAGGAGAAAATCCTTGGAGCCAAGCGCGCCGGAATCCGCCACATCTACATGTCGGAGGAAAACCGCCGCGACATCGAGGAGATAAACCCACTCTACATCCAGGGCCTCGACTTCACATACGTGAAAACCGCCATGGAGCTGATACCGCTGGTGCTGGAGGGAAAACAGGTGGAGAATCCGATAAGGTTGAGAGGAAAGGAAAGTGGAAAGAGTAAAGAGTAAAGGGTAAAGTTTAAAGATTGCACTTTTGTCTGATACGGGATCGCTTAACCCTTATTGTAACTACCGAAACTGCCAAGATTTTGCTCATCTGCGAGTCGGTTTTGCCAAGAGTCTCCAAAAGGAGAAAGAATTTCTCGTTGTAGGTAAGTACATGAGCATTGGTTTCGATATCTTTAGTCAACTGAGGGAAACAGGCACAGCAATACTCAAGCAATGATTCAATATCATACTTAGTCCATGTTTGAATGGTTTTGTTGTCATTCACCCATTCGAACAGTTTTGCGCCCTCTTCCGAATCCTTTTTCAATTCCCTGAGACGGGCTTCCAGTACATCAATATCCTCCTGGGAGCCCTTCAATGATTCCAGTTCGGCTATCTCGGATTGCAAATTGTATATTGTAATTTGATTTTCTGCAACTTTTCTCCTAAGACTAATATTCCTGTATTTGCCCAATACAATCAGTATTGCCATCAGCGATACTACCAAAATGGCAACAACAGCAACCTTAAGCACCCGATTATGATATTCTACAATTTCGATGTGTGCCTCATACTCCATTTGCGACTCCACCACTCTGTACCTATCCTTTCTATCCATCAAACTATCCATCAAGAGACACTTCTGCTCATACAGCCCCAAAGCATCGCTTAAAGCTCCATTATTCCGGGCTTCATTTATCAGCATATCAGTAATTTCTATCCTTACTTCATAGCAAGAGCTATCCATAATCTTTCTAATAAGATTATCAGCCTCATCCTTTCTATCAAGTTCGTAATACATTCTGGATAAATTCCTGTAGCTGCGTTCCCAATACCTATACATAACACTCTTCTCAAACAGTTGCAATGCTGTTTCACGGTCAGTATCTATCAAGAGCTCTCCTTTCCAATTGTAGAAATATGGTTTCACTGAAACAGGAAGGCTTTCAGGATCCACAACCTGGGAAATACACATCCAGGCACTATCATTATGCGACAACTTCATATACGATCTCGCACAAGTAACCAGAGCCACATCATGATCCGTATTTCTCAGATACTTGGCCTCATCGCACTGATTTTTGTAACACTGGAGCGCAAGAGCGCAATCTCCAAGACTATTATTGATTACCCCCAATGCCCAAAACGAAAGATACCTAAGTTTTCTATTAGTAGTTTGAGTGGCATAGTGTACAGCGCTCTTGTAATACCATGCTGCAGAATCATTATTGATAGAATAAAAAGCCCTGCCCTTGTACAGACAACAATAGGCGATACCATCTATGTCATTTACATTGGTGTAATAATTCAATGCAAAATTAAGAGCTTCGCTATTTTGGGGTTCATATATCCTTGCATGAAGAAAAGAATAGTATGCCTTGTCCCGGTCCAATACCAATGAACTGCTGTCTATCCCCTCAAAAACTTCCTTAGCCTTTTCAACATCATAATCGAAAAGAATGGAATCAACATTTTCCAATGCCTTATAATTATCAGACTTCTGACTACAACTTGCAGATATCAACAGTATCAATACCTCCAGAACGAACAGTATCCTCATTCCATTATCAGTTTTAAGATTAAACATCAGCATCAAAAAGGACAAAAACGATACAGAAATGTTACATAAAACATATTCATTTGTTTCAGGAAAGGCAACTGAAAAATGTAACACTTTTGAAACATCATTATCAATCAGGCACTTAAGCCACTTTTGACAATATCCGTGTTTTTGTTATTGAATAATTAAACATACCTTTGCAATTACAAAATTAACAACAATAAATTAAAAGCACATAAAAAATGAAAAAAATTTTATTAACACTATTGTTTCTATTTACGATTGTTTTAGACAAAGATCCAGACGATAATCCAGTTATCCCACAATCGGAAACAGAAACAGTATTTATTTAAACCTTAATACCACAAAAAATGAAAAGACACATTATCTGTGCATCAGCATTAACAGCAATGTTAGTGCTGGGAGTCGCCTGCAACGACGACATCGAACAGCAGAAGATTTCTCTGCCAACAGACGAGACCGCAAAGCTCCAGCTGACGGCGGAAGAAATCTCAGTATTGAAGACTATGGACGGACAATCGCCCATAATTTCGCAAGACGAGGCAATCAGCATCGCCGGAAACTTCCTCGGTAGGAACTCGCTGTCCAAAGCATCCTCAGGGATCAAGTGCGAAGTGCTTACAAGGCAATCGACCTCCCTCAGCTACAGATATTAAACCCCGTTATTAACCCATAAAAACAAAAAAACATGACACAGAAGCTAAACAAAACACTGCTTGCAATTGCAGCATTAGCATCATCAATGCTAACCTCATCCTGCGACAAAAACGAGTCTTTTGATAACGATGACTTGTATTATGTAACATCTTACAATACAACGGACATATTTTTCAAACCCAAAAAACTGAATATATTTTACATACACAATGGTGTTATTAATGGCAACTGGCTCTACAGCGAAGGCATAGACAGCACAAGGATTCGTTGGAATGATCATATAATAGATTACCAACAAGTAAATGCAGAGCATTATTACTTTCTTAACCAAACTGACATCAAAAAATATGTCGATATGCATAATGCTAGTATGAAAGAGGTCTTTATTGATACAAACGACATTATCAATCCATACAAGAAGTATGCGGAGTACTTTGGAGATACAATACTCAAAACACATCACGGTACTGGAGCAGAATATTCAGGATCAAACATCTGCGTAATGCCAATAACAGGAATAGACGTAACGTGCGACAAGAATTTCGACGAGAAACACCCTGTCGGCACTCCCCTTAATGACATTATACAATATTTGGGATACAAGAACCTCTATAAATACCTAAACGAGAAAGATGAAAACGGAGTTCCGCTCCACCAGGGTAAGAGATTGTATGATTTTTATCAGCACACTCTGGACACCAATTATTGCTATAATGTAACACTCTCCGACATACCGGAGCATCCATTGATAATGGCAATTGAGCATTTCACTTTGGAATTCACCCACACACCAACCGAGCACGGCAGATACGAATTCACTGTAAAATTCTCATTCGGTCCCGACCCTCTCAGCGGCGAGACCGTGGACATAGCCCCGGCCAAGGTGAGCATAGAATTCTAATCCCGCCATCCGATAAACAACTACAAACACCAACCCCTCCCTGATAGAAAACTTCGACCGGGGAGGGGTTTTCTGTTGTTATACAAACTCCAGATAATTCTCGGGAGTCACCACATTAAATGATTTCAGCTGATACGTGCTCTCGAAAATCGCTGGGATTTTGGCATTTGCCTTCTTGGGATTCCATTTCATCTCGAAAGCCTCAAACATACCATCGCGCTCCTCCACAAAATCAATCTCCTGCTGCTGAGTGGTGCGCCAGAAATATATCTTGGAGAAAGAACGGGTGTATTCATTGCGCTTCACACGCTCGGATATAAAGAAATTCTCCCAAAGCATTCCCATATCGTTTCGCATAGATATGGGCGCGAAATTCTGTATCACAGCATTTCTTACTCCGTTGTCATAAAAATAGATCTTCTTGCCTTTCTTTATCTCGTTCCTGATATTGCGGCTAAAGGCATTCACCACAAACACAATATAGCACTGCTCCAGAAGATCCACATACTTCTCCACGGTCTTGGGATCGCTGCCTATTGTCTGCGCCAACTCGTTGTAAGATACCTCGCTGCCTATCTGCAACGCCAAGGCCACAAGAAGTTTCTCCAATAGTATTGGTTTCCTGACACCCTCCAGTTCCAGAATATCCTTATAGAGATAACTGCCGGAAAGATTCATTATCAACTCTCGCGACATAGCCGGATTATTAATGATATCAGGATACGAGCCGTATATCAATCTCGAATCCAGCATCTGCTTGGTTTCCAGATAACCGAAAGTATCCATCAGCTCGCCTGAATATATCGGATATAGGTGATATTCCAACTTGCGCCCGGTAAGCGGCTCCACGATATCGCTCTGCAATTCCAGCGACGACGAGCCGGTTACAAGCAACTGAACATCAGAAAAATTGTCGGCAATCAGTTTCAATGTAATGCCGATATTCACCACACGCTGAGCCTCGTCGATAATCACGACCTTGGCATCACCGATAATAAGGCCAAGCTCCTTGAGAGTCACATTCTCGAAAGTATCACGCACATTCTTTATATCACAATTGAATTTGGCAACCTTGGCATCAAGTCCTCCGGCCACCATATCAAGAAGAGTGCTTTTTCCCACCTGACGCGCACCGATAAGAACTATCGCCTTTCCCTTGAAAAGGTTTTCCTTGATTATATTCTCCAAATATCTCTTTATCATAATCTTGCAACATTAATATACAGCCACAAAATTACAAAAAAAATCCTAATCCAAAAATTATATATGAATTTTTGGATTATAATCC
>JAZUEG010000079.1:0-17461 GCA_045640025.1 Bacteroidales bacterium | reverse complement strand
CCGGATTGGGCATGACCACGATATCCTACAGCGAGTTTGAGACCCTCAGCAATACCACGGTGCTGCTGAGGGCTCACGGCGAGCCTCCGCGCACATACGACACCGCCCGGCGGAACGGCGTATCGATAATAGACGCCACATGCCCCATAGTGCTGAAGCTCCACAGGCTGATAAACAGCAACTCACGGGAGTATCCCGGCGCGCAGACCGTGATTTTCGGCAAGAAAGACCACGCCGAGGTGGTTGGGCTTGTGGGGCAGGTAGCTAATGGCAATGTAGTGGTGGTATCGCAGGAGAGCGAGCTCGATATGGTGGATTACGGCCACGACATCCTGCTCTACTCGCAGACCACCATGAACTCCCACAAATACAACGAGTTGGCCGATGTGATACGCAAGCGCCTGGCCGATGTATCGCCATCAGCTGTATTCCGCAAATACGATACGGTATGCCGGAGTGTGGCCCTCAGGGAGCAGAATCTGAGCAGCTACGCGCAGGCCCACGATGCCATCCTCTTTGTGGCCGGGGCCAACAGCAGCAATGGCAAGTATCTGTATTCCACATGCATAAAGGCCAATCCCAAGACATACTACATATCGTCGGTCGGCGATATCAGCCCCGATATGCTATCAGGAGTCAGGAGTCTCGGCATTACAGGCGCCACATCCACCCCAAAATGGCTGCTGCAGGACGTGGCAGAGTCGGTATCCGGCATGGCGCAGACATATAAAATGGTTTCAGCTGAAAAATAATTTTGCAATACATAGAAACTTTTTTTATCTTTGCGCTCAACTATAATTTTTAGATAAACTTACAATGTTTGGACAACATAGAATAGCTGTAATAGGTGGAGGCAGCTGGGCTACCGCCATTATCAGCTTGCTTACAAATAATGTGAAGGAAGGCAACAAGGTAAACTGGTATCTGCGCAAAAAGGAGCATATAGACTATACTATAGCTCACGGCCAGAATCCTAAGTACCTGAACTCGCTGATATTGGAGACCAGCAAGATAGAATTTTACAACGACCTCAACGAGGTAATCAAGAATTCTGACACACTGATTTTCGCGGTGCCTTCTGCTTTCATAGAGAGCACTATGTCGCAGTATTCGGGCGGATCGCTCGAAAACCACGTGGTGGTATCGGCCATCAAGGGTATGATACCCGAGAAGAATACTATAATGGCCGACTATTTCCGCGACAAGTACAACGTGAATCTCGAGAAAAACTTCTGCGTGCTGGCCGGTCCGTGCCATGCCGAGGAGGTGGCCCTGCAGAGACTATCGTACCTTACCATTGCATCGCAGAATCTGAACACCGCCGAGATGGTGGCCAACTGTCTGGAATGCAAATATTTGAAGACTTCTATTACCGACGACATCTACGGTACCGAATATGCTGCTGTGCTCAAGAACGTGTTCGCCATTGCGGCCGGACTCTGCTCTGGACTGGGCTACGGCGACAATTTCCTGGCTGTGCTGATGAGCAACGCCATCCGCGAGATGAAGCGTTTTGTGGATACCGTGCACCCAATAAACCGCGACATCAAGAGCTCGGCATATCTGGGCGACCTCCTGGTGACCGCTTACTCCAAGTTCTCGAGAAACAGGACCCTCGGAGTGATGCTCGGCCAGGGATACTCGCTGCAGAGCGCCCTCCTGGAGATGAAGATGGTGGCTGAGGGTTTCTACGGCAGCAAGTGCATACACGATACCAATTCGAAATACAATATCGAGCTCCCTATCTGCAATGCGGTATACAATATCCTGCACAAGGGCGCTCCTGTAGGATTCGAGATCAAGTTGCTGATAGACAAGATTAGATAACTTTTAATTTTTTCCCTATGGAAATCAACGAATCTGAATTTGAGGATATTCGCCCATACAGGGACAGCGAGGTGCCTGCCGCTATCGAAAGGCTGCTGGCCGAGCCCGGTTTCAGGAAGACTATTAAATATTTCTTCCCTGATGTTCCTATAGAGGTAACCGAGCAGCTCCTGCGCAGCATCAAGACTGTCAAGGAGTTTCAGCGCCAGTTTATCGCGCGTCTTGTAACAGGCCTCGAGAAAAAGACCACCAATGGCGTCACTTTCAATGGACTGGAGAATATTGAGGAAGGCAAGGGCTACATCTTTATGTCGAACCATAGAGACATAATACTCGATTCCGCTTTTCTGAATACTCATCTGGCTCTCCTGGGCAAGGAGACTTCCGAGATTGCCATAGGCAGCAATCTCCTGATTTTCCCATGGATTACCGACATGGTGAAGCTCAACAGGACTTTTGTCGTTAAGCGCAATCTCTCTGTCAAGGAGCTGATGGTGAGCTCAATGATTCAGAGCAAATATATCCGCAATACCATCATCAACCGCAACACATCCATCTGGATAGCGCAGCGCGAGGGCCGCACCAAAAACGGTGACGACAAGACCCAGGGCAGCGTGCTCAAGATGTTCAATATGTGCGAGAGCGGCGATGTGGTTCAGAATCTCATCCCGCTCAACATTGTTCCCGTAACATTCTCTTACGAGTACGACCCCGTGGATACCTACAAGGTGGCCGAGGCATACAACAAGATGATGGATTCGTCGTTCAAGAAGAGCAAGAGCGATGATGTGGCCGGTATGCGCGAGGGCATGGCCTGGAAGAAGGGCCGTGTAAACATCAACATCGGCAAGCCCATCAACGACGATCTGGCCGCCATGCCAAAGGCTCCAAACAAGAATGCCCAGTACGACGAGATTGCAAAGCTCATCGACCAGAAGATTTACGCCGGCTACACTTTCTATCCTATCAATTATGTGGCAGCTGATATCATTTCTGGTACATGCAAATACGCCGACCGCTACACCGCCGAGGAGAAGGCCTCTGCCATTAGCTATTTCGATGAGCAGTGCACAAGGTTCAAGGGCGACATAGACCTCCAGCGCGAGATGCTCATGAAGATTTACGCCAATCCGGTGTTCAACGCATTGGAAGGCAAGTAATACACTTTTTTCTCCATAATATTGATAAAAGGCTGTTTCCCGATGAGGGATACAGCCTTTTTTTATTGTATCAAACACCTTTTTACAAAAATATTACTTATATTTGTGCAGAGAATATTTTATTGTATCCATACTTTTTTATTACTATTATGAGAATATCACTAAAACACGCGGCCATCGCATTGGCCGCCGTATGTGCCGTGTCCGCCGGGCAAGCTCAGAATCGTCAGGAACACCTGATTAATTCGGGCTGGAAGTTCGCCTTCGGCAACGCGCAGTCCATTAAGGACAACTACATGACCGGCACGCGCTATTTCAATTACCTGACCAAGACCGGCTACGGCGACGGCCCCACAGCCGGCGATTTCGACGACAGGGCCTGGCGCGACGTCAACATTCCCCACGACTGGGCCGTTGAGGTTCCTTTCGCTCCCAACGCCAGCCACTCTCACGGCTACAAGACCGTGGGCTGGGCTTTTCCCGAGACCTCGTTGGGATGGTACCGCAAGAAAATCACTATCCCCAATTCCGACTACGGCAAGAAGATCTCGATCCTTTTCGAGGGAATTTTCCGCGATTCCGAGGTCTGGGTCAATGGTTTCTATCTTGGCGGCGAGCAGAGCGGATACCTTGATTCACAGTACGATATCACCGACTACATCAATTACGGTGGCGAGAATGTGGTGGCCGTGAAGGCCGACGCCTCATTGGAGGAGGGCTGGTTTTACGAGGGCGCGGGCATCTACCGTAATGTCTGGCTCATAAAGACCGACCCCGTTCACGTGGCCAAGGACGGAATCTTCGTTACCACCAATATCAACGGCAACGATTCCGACGTGGATGTCCGCATCGATATCCAGAACGAGGACCTCAAGCAGCATAATGTAAAGCTGAAGGCCCAGGTGAAGGACTCGCAAGGCAAATCTATTGTATCAGCTGATATACCCGAATGCAATATACTCGCCGTGGATTCTCATAAGTTTATGTATCAGCTGAAAGCAAAAAATATAAAGCTCTGGAGTCCCGACGAGCCAAATCTCTACTCGCTGGAGGTGAGGGTGGAAGCTGATGGCAACCTTGTGGATTCCAAGACCGTGAAGTTTGGTTTCCGCACCGTGGAGTTTACATCCGACAAGGGCTTGTTCCTGAACGACAAGCACTTGAAGATAGTGGGAGTGAATATTCATCAGGATTTTGCCGGAGTGGGCTGCGCGGTAAGCAAGCCTCTCCAGATAGAGCGCGTAAAGATGCTCAAGTCGTGGGGATTCAACGGAATACGCACATCGCACAATCCCGTAAACGTGGATCTCCTGGATGTATGCGACTCGCTGGGAATGGTGGTTCTTGAGGAGACCCGTCTGGAGGGTATCAACGATTATCACAAGAGCCAGCTGCGCCGCATGGTGGAGCGCGACCGCAACCACCCTTCTATAATAGCCTGGAGCGTGGGCAACGAGGAGTGGCAGATAGAGAGCAATATCTACGGCGAGCGCATCACACGCACCATTCAGGCCTACGCCAAAACCATCGACAGCACACGCATGATTACCGCCGCGGTGAGCGGCGGATGCGGATACGGCACATCGGAGAGCATCGAGCTGATGGGATTCAACTATCTGGCTCAGTGCGATATAGATAAGTACCGCGAGAAACACCTGAATCAGCCGGGCTGGCTCACCGAGGAGACATCGGGCTGCGGCACACGAGGCATTTTCTGGGCCGACAGCGCCAACTGCCACATTCCTCAGTTCGATAGGGCAGGGGGCACTTCCATAGAGCGCGGATACAAGTTCTGCATGGAGCGTGAGTGGATGTCAGGCCTTTTCTATTGGACCGGATTCGACTACAGGGGTGAGAGCACGCCGTTTTCTTATCCAGCTAATAGCAGTTATTTCGGAATCCTCGATCTCTGCGGTTTCCCCAAGGATCAGGCATATTATATCAAGGCCAACAATACCAAAGAGCCTATGGTTCATGTACTTCCGCACTGGAACCACGCCGGCCACGAGGGCGAGAATGTAGATGTATGGGCATACAGCAACTGCGACGAGGTGGAGCTGATAGTCAACAAGAAATCCATGGGCAAACAGCCTGTTCCAAAGTACGGACACTGCGCGTGGAACGTAGTCTACAAGCCCGGCACCATCGAGGTGAGGGGTTACAGAAAAGGCGTATTAGCTGCTACTGAAGAAATTAAGACCTCGGGCAGTGCCGCATCGGTTGTACTGCAGGCCAGCAAGCCCACGGTAAGCAAGAATGCCGAGGATATTGTGCTTGTGTCTGTTCAGGCAATCGACGGCAAGGGCGTTCCGGTTCCTGACGCTTCTAACAAGCTGAACTTCAGTATCTCTGGCCCCGGCGAGATTGTGGGCGTCGGCAATGGCGACCCTTCGTGTCTGGAAAACGACAAGGAATATCAGCGCAACGTGGCCCTGCCCATCAGGCTGCAGAAGGAGCTTACGGTGAGCAGTCTGGCCAACTGGCAGGCCGAGGTTGAGGCGGCAAAGATAAAGGATTGGCGTCCGGCCCTCTATTACGACCGCAACGAGAAATGGTACGATTATCACGACACTCTGCTTGTGGTAAGGTGCGGTTTCGAGATTGACGATTTCGCCGACAACGCTGTCTACATGCTCTATTCCAAGAGCATACTCATGGACCAGAGCATCTACGTGAACGGCACATTGGTGGCCAAGAATATCAAGCGTGATGCTCCTCAGCAGTTCAGGATAGACCGCAACATCCTCCGCGAGGGCAAGAACGAGATCTGCTACGTGGGCCAGAAAATCCGCAAGGGCTATCAGTGGGACGAGCCCAACACCGATCCCGGCTGTGTGGGACAGATGATTCCTGCCGCCCAGTACACCCGCAGCCTCTTCAGCGGAAAGGCCATGGTGGTGGTAAAGACCACCGGCAAGCCCGGCACCATCACCGTAACCGCCAAGGGCGACGGCCTCAAGGAAGGAAAGGTTTCAGTAAGGTAATCGTTAGGGAAATAATAATAAAAGCGCACTATTTTGTTCAGTATATTGAATAAAATAGTGCGTTTTTTGTTCAGTGTACTGAATAAATAATTGGTGAATTTGTTCAGTATAGTGACTTAATTTCCATAATTTTTATCTAAAAAATCCATTTTTTGTATTATATTTGCTCATTGCTTAATAAAACTCAATTTATGGCCATCAAGCAGCAAATATATAAAATACTATCGGGCAGCGGGCAGTCTACCATCAGCAGGCAGATGCTCAGGGTGCTGATGATTACCATTATCGGGCTTCTGCTCTTGCTCGATGCGGTGATCTATTGGCTGGTGTTCGATAGAATATATACCAATACCACCCGGAGCGTGGAGCAGACTCTTAGGATAGAGACCTCGTATGTGGGAGAATTCCTCTACCGGTACATGGACGATCTCTGCATCCTGCGTCATCTTGTGGATTTCGACAAACCAGACCAGTCGTTCCGGGAGATAGCCCGCGTGCTCCATGACCACGGCAATCCATACACCATGTACCGGCTTACTCTGCCCGACGGCACCTCATACAATTCCATTACCGGAAAGGATTCCATAAACGCCTCCGGCAGAGTGTATTACAATACCATAATCAAAAATCACGAGTGGATGTGCTTCGAGAACTGCTTCTACAACGAGGTGGTGGGCCACGACTGCTACAGCCTCTCGCTCGTGGTGGCCGACGAGCATTGGGCCACACTTGGAGTAATCACGGTATATTTTGCCACCGATGAGCTCGATACACACCTGTCAAAGCTAAGATTCAATGACACAGGATCTTGCCTCTTCATCGACGGCACTGGAATGGTGCGCCGGTATTCCGACGAGGCCCCGGTAAGCATGCACATCACCAAGTTTGTGGAGCTCGGATTCTCGGGCATCGACACCATTTTCGTAAACAGTTTCAAGCGTTTTGAGGAGTCGCAGCTGAAGGCCGAAAATATCGGAACCTCCGAATTCAGCTACAAGGGCAAGACTCCCATCGTGGTCTATTACGCCATGGTGCCTGGAATGAGCAATCTCGCATTGTGTATCGCCATTCCTAAACTGCTCTTCTACAAGGACTTCTACATCATCCTCATAGTAATGGTGGTGCTTACCCTGGCCATAGTGTTTGCCCTATTTGTACTGGCCAAGCGCCTTACACGGAGG
Source organism: Bacteroidales bacterium (assembly GCA_045640025.1). GTDB lineage: Bacteria > Bacteroidota > Bacteroidia > Bacteroidales > UBA3824 > UBA3824. The sequence goes on along the minus strand of JAZUEG010000079.1, from coordinate 10,309 downwards.
CTGATTTCGTCTCCGCTGGAAAAAATCAACCAGTTCACCAACGATTTTGCCGATGGCAACCTCTATTCCACCGCCATCGACGGCATCAGCTCCGACAATGAGATCGACCTCCTGAAAGACAACCTCAAGGAGATGCAGCAGAAGGTTTACGATGCCGTAAGCGGTATCAGGAATTATTCGCAGGATATTGCAGCTGATACAGTATATCTTACATCCTCGCTCTCGAAAGTTTCCGACGGAGCGCAGACACAGTCGGCCACGGTAGAGGAGATTTCGGCCAGCGTAGAGAATATTTCCGACATAGTAAAAGACAACGCCGGAAACGCCCAGACAGCGAGTATGAACTCAAGGCACATCAGCGAGGAGATCCAGACCATTACCCAGGCCAGCTCCAATACCCTCAGCTGCATACAGAACGTGATAGACAAGGCTCAGATAATCAACGAGATTACCCACAAGACCGACATATTGGCAGTAAACGCGGCAGTAGCCGCATCGCGCGCCGGAGAGCATGGCAAGGCATTTGCCGTAGTGGCCGACGAGATCCGTAAACTATCGGAGCGCTGTCAGCAGGCCAGCTTCGAGATCAACAACTCATCGGCCGAATCGCTCAGGATTACCCAAAACAGCGTCTCGCTTATCGGCAAGATTTCGCCGCAGATCCAGGAAAACGCCGACAAGGTGGCCGAAATTTCGGAATCCTGCGCCGAGCAGCTCCAGAAAATCCTGCAAATAGAGCAGGCCATCCAGCAGCTTGTGGATATCACGGTTGTAAACACTCAGTCGGCCGAACAGCTCGATATGTTCTCACTTATGCTCAACGACAAGCTGAAGCTCCTGACACAGAGCATCGATTTCTTCAAGCTCGATGATACGGCACTCGACAAGGATTCCATCATGAATCTCATTGACCAGCATACCCGGGAGATAGAGCAGCTCAACAAGATGCTTGCCCGCGAGATAGATGATATTGAATAAAAAAAAGGGATAGATTTCTGAAGAAGAATCTATCCCTTTTTCGTAATACATTATTTCTGGTATTAGAAGAATTCCACATCATTGTCGTCGTCGGCAGTGGCCTCTTCCACCTGCTCGCCGAGAGCCTGCTGATGAACAATGCGCTCGCTCTCCATGGTGTAGCGCTCCTCAAGACTCTTCAGGTTCTCTGCCTTGTTGTGCTTCAGCATGTTCAGGGTCTCGTTGTCGAGCTTGGCGTATATTGTATTGAGCGCGGTAACAATCTCGAGCATTATCTTCTCGAAGAAATCGTAATACTTAACCTGCTCTACGCTCGATTTGATCTCGCTGCTCAGGTTTAGGCTCAGCTTGCTGTTGTTGGTGAGTATGGCCTCTATCTTCTGATTGTGCTCCTCAATGGAATTCAGCAGACTCGAAATCTTGTTGTTGAGCTCGCGGAGATGTGCCGAGATGTCGTTCTGGGTATCCTCGCGGTTGATGTCCTGGAGCTTCTTGCTGATATTCTGAGCCTGATTGAAGAACAGAACCACATCGTTTAGGTTTTCCGAAATTGTGTCTATCAGCTGGCCAATCTCATTAGTAATCCTGTCGAGGCTCTTGTCGTTGTTCATCGACAGAGTATCCAGAATATCTGTAATGGTATCGTTGATACCGCCGTAGAGAGTCTTTATCTCCTTTACCCGGTCCTGTTTCTCCTCGATGGTGCTCGATATTATGTCGATCTCGTTGCCGAAATCCTCGTTGGCGCTTATCAGACGCTTTAGCACTGTGGTGGTGCCGCGCAAACGGTCCTGAACATCCTTGTAATATGAGTCGGTGATGTCGTTGTCGCCCACAAACTCGTTGCTCAGCTGCGATATCACGCTCATATCCTCGCTGATGTCCCAGAACTTTCTCATTATCACCGCGAAGGCCTTCTGATACTCCTTGTTGGTGTTTATCAGCTGGGCCACCTGCACACCGGCAATGTCCCTTATCTGGAGGAACTGCTGTGCGCTCTCGCTCAGGTCTATCTTGCCGTCGGCATCGGTCTTCAGGTCCATGGCCGAAAGCTCCTTGATTATGTTCTTGTGGGTCTCCTGTACGTGCTCCATCTTCTGGCGGATGATGTCGTGGTACTGGAGATTCATAATAATCTTGTTTACGCTGTCGAAATAGCTCTGAGTGCGCTTGGTGAGCTCAGGCATCTTGCGCGCTGCCTCGGTCTGCTTGTCCTTCAGCAGAATCACCGAGTCATTTATCTGGCCGGTCACCCTGTCGATATCCAGGATGTTCTTCTTGCGGATGTCTATCAGCTTGCCCGACGACAGGCGCGTAACATTCTTTACGAGCAGGAGCGATTCTGATATCTTGGGCAGAATCATCTTCAGCTTGTTGATCTCGGCGGTTATCCAGTCCACCTTCTCGGCTATTCCGCTCAGCTTCTCATTGTCGGAATAAGCCACATTCAGCTTCAGGTTTACGAGCAGGAAGTTGAGCGTCAGGATGTTGAGGTTGAAGTTCTTGAGCGGTACAAAAACCAGATTGAGCGATGTGAGCATCTTCTCCAATCCGCGGATACTCTTCAGTATCTTGTTTTTGAGCATGTTTATCCGGCTGTTGAGCGAATCCTGCACGCTCATCAGCTCCTCCGAAAACATATTGTGCTGGTTGCCAGCTATTATATCGTAAATCTGCTCAGTCTGGTTGGATATTACCTTGGCGTCGTTATAAAACTTCTTCAGATAATTGTTCAGCGAGAGGAAATCCTCGGCCGAGCACTCTGTAAGCGCCGTGATCTTAACATCGATATCCGAGAACACCAGAATGATGTCCTTGATGGACTGCTGCGATTTTTCGTTGTTGAGCGTTTCCATATACAATGTTGGTTAAATAAAATTGTTCGTATTAGCAATCAGCAAAAAAAATACCAAAAACTGCTGGCTGGTGGTTATTATTCCATTCCGGCGCGTTTCTCTATTATATAGGTGTTCCTGTCGGACGACGACCTGGCCACCAGCTCGCTTATGAATCCCGTGAGGAAGAGCTGAGAGCCGAAGATTATCATCAGCAGGCCAAAATAGAACAGCGGGCGGTCAGTCATCTGGTATTGCTGCCAGCACAGCTTGGCTATGCTCAGGTAGGCCAGTATCAGAAATCCCACTATGAAGCTTATGGTGCCCCACAGGCCGAAAAAGTGCATCGGGCTCTTGCCGAACTTCAGCACTATGTTCACCGTTAGCAGGTCGAGAAAACCGTTCACAAACCTGTCCATGCCGAACTTGGTGACACCGTATTTCCTGGCCTGGTGCTGTACCACCTTCTCGCCTATGTTCTTGAAACCCGCCTGCTTGGCCAGCACGGGGATGTAGCGGTGCATGTCGCCGTATACCTCCACGCTCTTCACCACAGTATTGCGGTAGGCCTTGAGCCCGCAGTTGAAATCGTGGAGCTTGATGCCTGAAAACCAGCGCGTAACGGCGTTGAACAGCTTGGTGGGGATGGTCTTGGACTTGGGGTCGTAGCGCTTCTGCTTCCATCCCGATACGAGGTCGTACTTGTCCTCCTTTATCATCCTGTATAGCTCGGGAATCTCGTCGGGGCTGTCCTGGAGGTCGGCGTCCATGGTAATCACCACATCGCCCTTGGCCGCCTTGAAACCCTCGTTCAGCGCGGCCGACTTGCCGTAGTTGCGGCGGAACTTGATGCCCTTTATCCTGCCATCGGCCGCGCTCATCTCCTCTATCTTGGCCCACGAGCCGTCGGTGCTGCCGTCGTCTATCATTATCACCTCGTAGCTGAAGCTGTTGGCTTCCATTACCTTGGTAATCCAGTCGCGGAGCTCGCCGATGGATTCGTCCTCATTATATACAGGCACTATTACCGAAATATCCATATTCATTTAGTTTTTTTCATGTTAATAAGAAATGCGCTGAATGCGCTCAGCAGCAGACTGATTACCGAGTACATCAGGGTGATGCTTATGGGCATGCTGGGAGCTATCATGCTCCTCATCTGCTGCTCGGAGTATCCGTAAGAGCCCATTTCCATGGCGCCCATCACCTCCATCATCTGGTCCACATATCCGGGATTCAGTATCTTGATGTATATCAGGCTGTAGAGGTCCACCAGGAGCGACGCCGCCACTCCGCATACCAGGCCTATCAGCAGCAGGCGGCCGTACGTGGAGCTCTCATGGCGCCTGCGCAGGGTGCTCTGGCAGTAGTGGATTCCGTACGAGATTATCAGGTACGGCACAATGCCGAGTATGGGCAGAGTCTTGTCGCCGGTCATGTTCATTATGGTGAGGTACATTACAAGCACCACACCCGATGCCGCGCCGCCCTTGAGCGCCAGGGTCCAGAATTCGTGTCTATCGTCCGTTGTATTCATATTACGCAATATTTGCAATCACAAAGATAAAAAAAATATTGTACTTCCAAGTTTTATTTGCCGAAAATCTATGCCAGCTGATGGCGTGTTTTATTATTTTTTTTTCAGCTGATGGCGTGTTTTATTATTTTTTCAGCTGATGTCGTGTTTTTCTTTTAGCCAGCTGATGGCGAGTATGTTTTTTTGTATCAGCTGAAACGTTTATGTATCAGCGCCATTCCTCAAAAAATGAAAAAAAGTATAAAAAAAACGCCGAAAAATTTTGCAAACTTAGAAATAGTTTCTACTTTTGTACCCGAAGCAAGTCTTGAATGACCAGCTCCTGCGAACCTCCCCAGGTGCGGAAGTAAGCAAGGATAAGCGGTTGTAGCGGTGCATCTCAAGTAGCTTGCTTCTCTTTTTTTGCCATTAGCTGAAAAAGTAAACCGAACATTACATATCAGGGCACAAAAAAATCCGGACCGCAGATGGTGTGCGATCCGGATTTTCTGTATCAGCTGCGCTAACCCTGATATACATTCTGGCAGTATACCTGCTGGGCGGGCGGCTGGGGCTGGTATTTGGGCGACGGGCCCCACTTGTTTTCCTTGGGCCGCGAGTCGTAGCAGCAGAATATCGTCATCACTATTGTGGTGGGGATGGCGAGCAATACCCACACTCCAAGGGCGTTGCTGTATGGCAGCACCGCTGTCATGAAGACGTTCTGCACTTCCGTAGAGCTCATGTACTCCATGGATTCCATATCGAACGTGTCCATCAAGTTGATGACCATGTTTATTATGATAATCCACATCGACACGATGCAGGCTATGGGCAGCGTTATCAGCCACGCCGAGTGTCCTGTGTCGTGCAGGCGGCGCGACATAGACGACCATTTGGGCAGCTGGATTCCCAGCCACATCAATACGAACAGGAGCGACAGTATGCCTGATCCGCTGATGGCGCTCAGCGTATACAGTATTACCAGTGCACCGTGCGATACGAGCATGAACCACCAGAATTCTGACCGGCGCGCCCTGCCGCCGAACGATGCGAAGTTGGCCAGTGTCCTGCTGAAGGCCTCGCCAAATTTTAATGGATCGGGTTCCGGGATGTTTGTGTACATTGTGTTTGTGTTGTTTGTTTTTACTGCCGCAATATTATATTTTTTGATTGATATGAGCAAATTTTTTTCTATTTTCTTGCTCCTATTCCTTTTTTTGCTAACTTTGCCCATTATTAATGTAATTTGTAATAAAATGCCTACTCTTAACTGGCTTGGTAAGGAAGCCGTGATTAATCATCATAACGAGGTCAGGTTCAGGACTTTGGACTTGCGGTATAATTTTTGCGCCGATGCGGAATCGGCCAACAGGATTGTACACGGTGATAATTTGGAGGCATTGAAGGCCTTGCTCCCTGAGTATGAGGGCAAGGTAAGGTGCATTTACATAGATCCTCCCTACAATACAGGTAACGAGAATTGGGTATATAACGATAACGTGAATTCCGACCGGATAAGCAGATGGCTCGGTCAGGTGGTGGGCAGGGAGTCGGAGGATTTCTCCCGTCACGACAAGTGGCTGTGTATGATGTATCCAAGGTTGCAGTTGCTCCATAAACTCCTGAGCGATGATGGCGCAATATTTATCTCTATCGACAACAACGAGTACGCCAATCTGAAACTTATCTGTGATGAGATTTTCGGTGTGCAGAATTTCGTGAATGATATCTCCTGGCAGAGGACATATTCCACCCGCAACGATTCCAAGACAATAGTAAGCGAGGTGGAGCATATACTGGTTTTCAGCAAAAACCGCGAGTGGATTCCAAACAAACTTCCCCGTACCGCCGAGATGGATGCCAAATACAAGAATCCTGATAATGATTTTGCTCCTTGGAGAAGTAGCGATGCCTTTGCTCCCGGTGCGGTAACTCATCAGGGAATGGTGTATGCGATTCAGCACCCGTTTACAGGCGAGTTGATTTATCCTTCCACAAATGCTTGTTGGCGATATCAACAGGATGAGATGCTTAGGATTATGCAGGGTTGGTGTGAGTACGAACTCCGTGATATTGATGATGCCAAACGCAGGGCGGAGGTTTGCGGTGTTGCGGAATCGGATGTAAGGGAGGGCGTTAGGTCCATAATGATAAAAGGAAGTATAGAGGAGGCCAAACTCTCTGCCGAAAAGGTATTGAAACGTGGACAATGGCCAAGATTCTTTTTCACAAAAAACGGAAAGGGTGGCATTGCACGAAAGACTTATCTTGATAATGTTGGAGGAATACCGCCAACCAATCTTTTCAAATACGATGATTGCGGACATACCGATGAGGCCAAAAAGGAACTTATCCAAATCTTTGACGGCAAGGCTCCGTTCGATACTCCCAAGCCAAGCAGGCTGATAGAGCATATCCTGAAAATAGCCACCGACAAGGATTCCATTGTGCTGGATTCCTTTGCGGGATCGGGCACCACGGCCCACGCCGTGCTTAGCCTAAACAAGCGCGACGGAGGCCACCGCAAGTTTGTGCTTGTGGAGATGGAGGATTATGCCGACAGCGTAACGGCCGAGCGTGCCAAGCGTGTGATAAAAGGCTATGCCGACTGTCCGGCCACTGGCGGTGATTTCTCTTATTACGAACTGGGGCCGGCCCTGATAGACGAAAGCGGATTGCTGAACGAATCGCTGAGCGTGGATACTATCCGCAAGTTTGTATGGTATTCCGAGACCAACAGCGAATACGACAGCAGTGTGGAGGATATCAGGTATTATCTGGGACAATCCAACGATACCGACTATTATTTCTATTATGAGAAAGACAGCATAACATACCTTACCCACGACACATTGACCATTGTATGCAAGAAGGCTGGATCGTATGTGATATATGCCGATATGTGTTGCCTGGATAGCGAGTATATGTTGGAGAATCATATCAGATTCAAGAAGATTCCACGTGATATCAGGCGTTTTTAAATAATCATCAGCAAATTTTTACGATTGCAATTATGGAATTGAAGAAATATCAGCAGGAGACCTTGAATGATCTGGAGGATTTCATCAGGCAGGTGAAAGCGGATGGCAATTTGCAGAAGGCATACCGCAATTACTGGCTGAGGAGGGATATTGATGTAAACACAATACAGAATTCGGATTATCTGAGGCCATACGACAATACTATAAAAGGTGTTCCGCGAGTGATGTTGAAGGTACCAACGGCTGGCGGAAAGACTTTTATTGCCTGCAATTCCATAAAGGTGATTTTAGACAATATGCCCGAGGAGAAACTGAAGGTGGTGGCCTGGTTTGTGCCTTCGGATGTGATACTTAAACAGACTTACGACAACCTGAACTCACCCGATCATCCATACAGGCAGAAGATAAACCAATTGTTTGGCAACAGGGTGGTAGTGGTTGACAAGGAGACCGCATTGAGCGGTCAGGGCATTCAGCCCAATCAGTTGCGCGACCAACTTACAATATTCGTGCTTAGTGTTCAGTCGTTTGCCTCCAAGACCAAGGAGGGACGTAAGGTTTTCAAGGAAAACTCCAATCTATCGGCATACGCAGAGTATTTCAAGAATCAGAACCTGATAGATGGCGCCGACGACACCTCTCTGATTCAGGCAATTTCGGCATTGAATCCCGTGGTGATTATTGACGAGAGTCACAATTTTGGTTCTCCGCTCCGTATAGAATTGTTTCAGCAGATAAATCCAAGATTTATTCTTGACCTGACGGCAACTCCCCGTAAGAACAGCAACATTATCTCGTTTGTGGATTCCAAGCGTCTGAAAGACGACAATATGGTGAAACTTCCCGTGATATTGTACAACAGATCCACCACCGACGAGGTGATAAATGATGCAATAACCCTCCGAAACCGATTGGAGCGGTTTGCGATAGAGGCCGAGAAAAACGGCGGACGCTACATTCGCCCGATAGTATTGCTTCAGGCTCAGCCCAACAAGGACGAGGAAAGCATTACATTCCAAAAGATAAAGGCCGAATTGCTCAAGAAGGAGGGCGTAAGGGAAGAACATATAAAAATAAAGACCGCCACAATCAACGAACTAAAAGGTATAGACCTGAGGTCGAAGGATTGCGAGGTCCGCTATATAATTACAGTAAACGCACTGAAGGAAGGCTGGGATTGTCCATTCGCCTATATCCTTGCGTCGTTGGCCAACCGTTCGTCCAAGATAGATGTGGAGCAGATACTTGGAAGGGTTTTGAGAAAACCATATACAATGGAGCACAAAAGTCCCTTCCTTAATTATTCGTATGTATTTACCTCATCAAGTAATTTTCAGGAAACTGTCAATATCATCATTGATAGTTTGTACAAGTCAGGATTCAGTCAAAAGGATTACAGATTGGCAAATCCTGAACCAGAAACCACCACTACTACTTCTGATCAGGATGGTCAATTGCCTTTGCCTTTACCTTTTGATGACAATAATCAGCAACAGGAGCCGTCAGGTAATGATAATCAGGCGGATAATGACAGCAATCAACCTGATAATCAGGAACACGAATCTGATGGAGGAAATGAGAATCAGACAGAACCGCAGGAAAATCAGGAAGACAGTCAAAACGAAAATCAGGACAATGGTCAAGATGATAATCAAGGCGAGACTCAATCAGAAACAACGGACAACAATACAAACCACGTAGAAGGAGATTCCTCAACTGATGGCAGTGATGAGATGTTGGGTCAGGCACAACAGGCCGGCGATGATTACGACACTCAGAATCAAAATCAGGGAGGAACGCCCTCTGATATAAAACCACACGTGAAAGAATATACAATCATATCAAAATATCAGCAATACGTTGATAACATAAAATTGCCCAAATTCTACAAAGGTGTTCAGAAAAACATTTTCAATACCGAGGGCAATGACATATTATTGTCGAAAAGTATCCTTACCGAGGGTTTCGCATTGGATAAGTGTGATAAGAATATCAATTTTGAGAGAGTGGAACTTGATGCCACTCAGATTGACTTGGCTCAGCGCGAGGATAATGAGTATGTCCCAAAGTCTTTGGCTCTTACTGATGCCGAACTCAAAATGTTCAATGATGTGATTACTTCTCTCAAAGACAAGGATCTGGTGGCCAAGCGTAATCAGATTTCCGGTATCGTGGCACGCAAGATGAGATTCGACGAGGTTCACGAGCCACATATCACCAATTATGTGAAATCTGTATTTCAGGGATTGGACGAAGTGGAACTGATGCAACGGTTCAAGGATGTGAACAATACAATATCGAAGTTTACAGAGAAGATAAGGTATGAGATTGCGCAGTTTCAGAAACAGCGATTTTTCGAGTTGGTGAAAACCAATCAGATAAAGAGTGCCAATACCTGGACTTTTGCCAAGAAGATTACGTTCCCCAAGAAGAGCAATGGCCCTCAGAAGAATCTGTACACCGACGAGGCTGATATGAATGATTTTGAGTTGCGAGTGATAAATGCGGTAGCCAAACAACCCAACATTGTTTTCTGGCACAGAAATTTGGAGAAGGGCAAGGGTTTTTGCATAAATGGATTCATCAACCATTATCCCGACTTCATTATTTATACAGAGAAAGGCAATGTTATCCTGTTGGAAACCAAGGGCGACGACAGGGATAATTCGGATTCCAAGAACAAGATAGAACTCGGCAACAAATGGCAAGAGTTGGCGGGTTCGCAGTACAAATATTTTATGGTCTTCGACAAGCAACACCTCGAAGGCGCATACACACTCGATAAATTCATCGAGATGATAAAGGTGTTGTAGAGATAGGAAACGAAAATTTTTTGTAGGCGGCTGTCCAAAAAGTTTTTTTTGCGACAGCCTTTTTTATATCAAAAAAAATTATTATCTTTCTGAAAAATAGAAAGATAATATGGCAAGACAAGTATATAAAGAATACAACCAGGGAGAAATACTACTCTTCCCTCCATCCATAGAAAGCATGGT
>JAZUEG010000078.1:0-3164 GCA_045640025.1 Bacteroidales bacterium | reverse complement strand
ATGGTCTGATGAGGCTTGGTGTAGTCGTTGGGGTCCTGACGCGTGCCCACGCCCTCCAGCGAGAGAGCGAACGGCGCGCTGATGATGCGCGAGTATTTGCCGGATTCCAGCAGGATGGTTTTCTCTATCGGCACATTGGTGGCCACAGTGTCGATGCTTCCGGCAAAACGGCACCAGAGGTAGTTCAAGTGCTTGGTAATGGGATTTTTGATTCGGCTTAGCAGCACAGGATAATAGTCCCAGGGGAAGAGCTTGATCTGCGGCTGTCCGCCCGGGCCGTTTACTGCCAGGCCGATGCCGGCGCACTGCATATCGCGGATGATGTTGGCGTTTAGACGCACTCCGTATGTGAAGAGCATATCCTCGAGGTTCAGCTCCACGGGGAGCACCGCCGATGCCTCGCGCTGCATCAGGCTGTCGATGGAGGCCGTGGTGGCGTCCAGCAGCCAGAGCACATTGCCGCCCTGCATTATATACTGATCTAATACAAACTTGTCTTCCTCGCTGAATGGCTTGGATGGCTTGGCTATCACCACTGCGGCAAAACCGTCCAACACGCCCACGTTGCCGTTGAGTACGCCACGGCGAACGTCGTAGTAATCAGAGAGCTCGGTGCTGATATCTATCAGTTGCTCTTCGCTGGCCTCGCCGTGACCCTCCAGAAACGCTATGCGCGGTTTCTCCACCTGCGATAGGCGGTAGATGGCGTTTATGATCTCGTATTCCAGAGTCTCTATGCTGTTGAAAATATTCTGCTCGTCGCCGGGCTCCAGCTGAGGGTCGGCCTTCAGGAGATTGAGGCCAATCTCGCGGAATAGGGTGGTGTCGTGATTGTCGGGGCCGGTTTTGCCTTCAAGGGTGTAGCTCACCACGGCGCACGGGAAAATCATGGTCTTGGTGGTCTGCTCCGATGTGTTGTTGTCTATCTCCACGGGCTTTAGGCCGAGGTCGAAGAGCTGCTTGTATATTCCGTAGCGCGCGTCCTTGTTGTCGGACTGTGAGGGATTTATGAAGGTATATCCAATCTTGCTGCCGCCGTAGATGCGGAACTCGTCGAGCTTGCTCTTGATCTCGTCTTTCATCCTGGAGAACGAAACCGGAAGCTCGTCGCCATCCAGATACACGCGCACCATCACCTGCCCGTTCAGGTTTTTGAGATACCCGCGGGTAAAGTCGGTGAGCGAGAAATGGCGGTCGTCGGTGAGGTCGAACCTCGTAAAAACCTTCTGCGATATAATATTAATAAGCAGAATAGCCGCAATGGCTGCAATGAGCCTGCGGATGCTCTTTTTCCTGTTTTCTATCTTGATATCCATAATATTATTTCCAGTTGCGGGATTCTAGTTTATGCTTGGCTAATATGAGGAACAACGCATTGGCCGAGATGAAATACACAATATCCCTGGTATCCACCACGCCCCGGCTTATGGAGCGGTAGTGGGCGTCGATTCCGAGATTCGATATGGCAAGGCCAAACTTGCCTATAAAGCCGCTGATGGCATCCATGCCCAGATACATGAACAGGCACACGCCCACGCTGAGCAGGAAGGCCACTATCTGGTTTTCGGTGAGAGCTGATGTCCATACACCTATGGCGCAGTATACCGATGCCAGCAGAAATAGACCGAGATACGCGCCTGTGGTCTCGCCCATATCGAGGCCCGCGATTTCGGCGCCGGCCGCTGTCTGCTGTCCCTCTGCCGACAGGCTGCCGATAGAGAACACATATACCAGTGTGGGCAGTATGCTGATGAGTATCAGCACCAGGCCTGCCAGATATTTGGCCAATACAATCTGCATGTCGCTGAGCGGCTGAGTATACAGCACATCGATGGTTCCGGTCTTGAACTCCTCGGAGATCATGCGCATGGTGATGGCGGGCACCAGGAAAAGGAAAACCCACGGCGAAATCTGGAACAGCGGGTCCAGATACGCAAAACCGCTGTCGATGATATTCATGTTTCCGCGGAAAACCCAGAGCACCAGGCCGTTTACCAGCAGAAATATGAATATTACAATATATCCCGTTATCGAGCTGAAAAAAGCCGACAACTCTTTCTTGAATAATGAGAACATATTTTTATTATACAAAATAAAACAATTATAAAAGATGCGCCACAAAAATAGCAAAAAAAGCAAAACAAAAACCACTTCGGCATGATTTTCAGGTACATGGGGATAAAAATTTTTTTTGCCGAATTTTAAGACCAAAAAAACATCAATTTTAGTGCAAATTAAATAAAAAAAACTCCCAAAACGATTTATTTTACCGAATGTTAAATAAATTTAATATAGAAAAATTGCTCATTGTAAAATAAAAGCACTAAATTTGCATCAGAATTAAATAAATAATTAGGTATAAACTTAAAACACACAAGAAAATGGCAAGACCTAAAAAGACCACAGATGCGGCCGCCGAGCCAAAGGCAAAGAAGGCCACAGCTCCCAAGAAGGAGTCAACCGCAAAGAAGACCACCAAGAAGAGCACTCCAGCCACATTCAAGCTTACCCTCACCAAGGAGCAGGCACAGAATGCACAGAAGGTTGCAGTAGCCGGCGAGTTCAACGGCTGGGACAAGGAAGCCACTCCAATGGTACAGACTCTCGATGGTTTCGAGGTAGAGCTCTCGCTCGAGAAGGGCAAGAAATACCAGTTCCGCTACGTACTGGATGGCGCCACATGGATCAACGACCCTTACCGTCCTACAGTAGACAACGGCATGGGCGAGCAGAATTCGGTACTCGACGCTTCGCTCTAAGCTGAACAGGAAACGATAACACACAAAAATTTTCAAGGCAAAATGAAAACAAGATTTTCGTTTTGCCTTTTTTTGTATATATTTGCATCCAAAAGCAAAACAGCAACAAAATGCAACTAAAAGCAGAACATTTACTTAAGATATACGGCAAGCGCACCGTAGTAAAAGACGTATCGATAAACGTAAAACAGGGCGAGATAGTAGGCCTGCTGGGTCCCAACGGAGCCGGCAAAACCACATCATTCTACATGATAGTGGGCCTCATAAAGCCCAACGGCGGCACCATATACCTCGACGACACCGACATCACCAAGCACGCCATGTACAAGCGCGCGCAGCTCGGCGTGGGATACCTTCCGCAGGAGGCGTCGGTATTCCGCCAGATGAGCGTGGAAGACAACATCC
>JAZUEG010000077.1:0-2989 GCA_045640025.1 Bacteroidales bacterium | reverse complement strand
CGCAAGCGCCATCCTCCTGGCTCATGTTAACGAGCGAGAAGAGAGGGTGCTCCTTGGCGAAACGGGCCTGCTCAGCATTCATCATGCTTGCAGAGTCCTTAACGGCAACAGCCTCGTTGTCGGTGTCGTCCATAAGAGAGCTTGGAGCCTCCTCGGCGGCAGTAGTATCGGCCACAGCCACAGTCTGACTGGCATTGCCATTGATATCGTAGCCTGCATCGAGAAGAGTCTTGAGCTTCTGCTCGGCTGCGATGAGCTTCTGCTGAATCTCAGAGAGTCTGTAAGTCTCCCAGAACTCGAGGTTGGCAGTACCCTGAAGGAGTTTCTCCACACGCTTAGGGTCCTTTACGCCAGGAAGCTCTACGAGAATACGGCCCGACTGGCCCGAAAGCTTCTGGATATTAGGCTGAGTAACGCCGAAACGGTCGATACGGGTACGCAATACATGGAAAGAGTTGTCGATAGCGGCCTCGCTCTCCTCTCTCAGTACATCGAGCACCTGCTCGTTGGTAGAGTTGAAGAGAACCTTGTTCTGCAGCATTGTAGTGTTGAAAATAGAGGCGAGCTTGCCATCAGGAGAAGCCTCCTTGAAAGCCTGTCCGAAAAGGGTGATGAAATCATCCTGGCTGTTCTTCTGCTTCTCCTTGGCAGCCTGCATGGCCTTCAGGTAGTTGGGATCCTGGCTGTGGCCCGAGAGAGCGTTTACCACGTCTGCTACGGAGATTTCCAAAATTACGTTCATACCACCCTTGAGGTCGAGACCGAAATTCAGCTCATTCTCAAGACACTCCTTGTATGTGTATCCGCAATACACCTTTTTGTTGCTAATGGAATCCAAATAGTGTGCTTCCATCTCTGGGTCTCCCTTGGCATATTCCTGGGCGCTCTTCTTTACCGACGATGTTACCACCGAGAAAGAAAGGTGCCAGAGGCAGGCCAGCGCCAGAATTATGGCGAGAAACCTAATTAATCCTTTGTTTGACATTGTTTATCGTTTATATAATTTAATTTGCTGTATGTTGCTGAAACATGGTTATAAATTTCAGCGGTTGCAAAGATATTATATTTTTTTAAAACTTGCAAATAAAAACCCACTCTGTTTGCACTTAAACAGAGATTTTTTTTACTGAATTTTTATCAGGTAAATCTTCGGCCAGTTTTTTCCCGTCACATATAGAGCGTCCCTCTGCTCATCGTATGCTATGCCGTTCAGCACGTCGGTATGGGCGTCGCGCAGGTTGTCGGGCAGCAGATTGGCCATGTCTATGTAGTTGATCACCTTTCCGGTATTGTAGTCGATCTCCAGAATCTGGTCGCTCTGATACACATTGGCCAGCAGATGTCCCTTGTAAATCTCTGTCTCATTGAGATATAGCACCGGAGCCATGCGGTCGCACACCTGCACTGTCTTCAGTATCGCAAAACTGCTGGCATCCACAAAATAGAGGTTCTCGGTGCCGTCGGTCATAAGCAACGTATCAGCTGATAGCGCACTAAGCCCCCAGCCCTCCGTAGGCAGATAGAATTCCTGCAGCCTCGCAAAAGTCTTCTTGTCATACGCGAAAGCCTTGTGGTTTCTCCATGTCAGCTGATACAGTTTGTCTCCCGTGGAGGCCAGTCCTTCGCCAAAGAGCTCATCCTCCAGCGGCACGCTCTGAATGATGTCGCCCTTCTCGATGCCCACCTTCCTGAGCGACGATTTCTGCTGAAGACCTGTGCTCTCGTAAAACACGCCGTCCTCCACCAGAAGGCCCTGAGTGTATGCCCCGCGGTCATGGTTGTAGGTTTTCAGCACCTTGTACTGCTTGATGCCGGGCTCTATATCCGACAGCAGCATTATCGACTTGGAGAGGTACTCATCCTGTATGCCATCAGCTGATACCACCACGGTAACAGTAATCCTGCCGCAGCGCATATCCTTGGTATCCAGGGTGTAGGAAGTGGCGCCCTGAGGCAATACGGCCACCTCGGCCCCGTCGGCCATCACCTTGAATGTGGGATTGATGACCTCGGCATCAGATATCCTGCTGATGGCGAGCTCATATCTGTCGCCGCAGCGGCCCAGGGATTCTGGATTTGTGTTTATCAGCTGAAAATCAAAATTCCTGACCACAGGCTGCTGTACGGCCTGCGATTGCCCGGACCCCGCAGCTGATGTGCCGGAATCCTGCTGACTGCCCTGCGAGCCACAGCTTGACAGCACGGCGGCTACGGCAAGGGCGCTTATTAAATTTTTCATGCTTATATATTTATATAAAGTATAGTTTTGGAATCAGTACATGAGTCTTATGCGGCCGTCCTCCTTCACGAAGATGTCTGGATAACGCATGACCACCGCATACACCTGCCTGCTGGTGACGGGCTGTCCGTCTTTCCTCACGTGCAGGCGGCGAGAATTGATGGCATCCGCCAGCTGGTCGGTGGTCATCCCGTGGCCTCCGCCGGCTATCAGGTATACACAAGCTTCTACAATGGACATTTTTTTGTTAATTACGAATTACGAATTACGAAATCCGAATTAGCACAAAGTTGTGAAGCAATTCGTAATTCGGATTTCGTAATTCGTAATTAAATTTATCAATACAGTTTCATATATTCGTATTTGTTGCCCACCACGCTGAGATATTTCTCGAAATCGGCCCTGCTTATCACCACAGTGCCGCGGCAGTCGTTGGGGTGGAAAGAGAGCGTATCAGCTGATAGCAAATTTTCGTCCAGGAACAGGATCACGTGGTGGTCGGTGTCGTTGATTAGTCCAAACGGCGACACGCTTCCGGGCTCCAGGCCGAGATAGCGCATCATCCTCTCGGGCGATGCGAAGGAGAGCCTTCCGCACGACGGCAGTCCCTGGGCATTGAGCGCGGCCTTAAGCCTCTGCTCCAGGTCGTGGACATCGAGCTCGTGGTCGCAGTGGAAACATACGAGATAATGCTGGTCGCCCTTCTTGTTGCGGAAAAATAGATTCTTGCAGTGGATGGATCCGTCGTCC